>NZ_JBIUVJ010000022.1:6601-42072 GCF_044742875.1 Pseudomonas sp. NPDC087817 | reverse complement strand
CGCCCCGCCGTGACAGCCGTTCGACCCAGCTCGATACCCCCCGTAATAAGGAAAACAAAATGTTGAACAAGCGAATCAGTCTGATCGCATTGGGGATGTTGAGCGCCACTTCGGCCATGGCTAACGACCAGGCCGAGTCCAAGGGTTTTCAAGAAGACAGCAGCCTGAAAGTGTTGCTGCGCAATGCCTACATCAATCGTGACTACAAAGACGGTAACAAAGACAAAGCCGAATGGGGCCAAGCGGCCATCGGTACGTTCTCGTCCGGCTTCACCCAAGGCACCGTTGGTGTCGGTGTTGACGCTTTCGGTTTGTACGCACTGCGCCTCGACGGCGGCAAGGGCCGCAGCGGCGCCGGTGGGATCGACTTCTTCAAGCAAGACAACAGCTATGAAGAAGGCCACAACGGTAGCGCGGCCAACGACCTGGCCAAGGCCGGCGCGGCGGTCAAATTCCGCTTCTCCAACACCGTGCTGACCTACGGTGACCAGATGCCGGCTCTGCCGGTGCTGAACTACGACAACTCCCGCCTGCTGCCGGAAAGCTACACCGGTACTTTGATCACTTCCAAAGAGATCAAAGGCCTGGAGCTGAACGCCGGTCGTTTCACCGCTGAATCGCGCAAGAGCGATGAAGGTCGTGACAGCGGTGGCCTGAAGTCGATCAACGTGTTGGGCGGTAGCTATCAGTTCACTGAGCGCTTCAAAGGTGCGCTGTACGCTTCCGACGTTGAAGACGTATTGAAGAAACAATACGTGAACGCCAACTACGTGTTGCCGTTCAACAAGGATCAGTCCCTGACCCTGGACTTCAACGGCTATCGCACCAAGCTCGACAGCTCGTACGTCCGCGAAAACACCGTGCCGGGCAAAAGCATCGTGACCGGTCAGGACAACAAGATCTGGAGCCTGGCAGCCACCTTCGCCACTGGCCCGCACTCGTTCACCGTGGCGCACCAGCGCTCCACCGGCGACAGCAACCTGGGCTACGCCTACGGCGGCTATCAGAAAGATCAACAGCGTGTTGGCGACGGTGGCAACACCATCTACCTGGCCAACTCCTACTGGTCTGACTTCAACGCTGAAGACGAACGCAGCTGGCAGCTCGGCTACGGCCTGGACTTCGGCTCATTCGGCGTTCCGGGTCTGAGTTACAACTTCGCTTACGTGCGTGGCGACAACATCACCACCTCCACCAGCGAAGGCGGCACAGAGCGCGAAATATTCAACCAGTTCAAGTACGTCGTGCAAAGTGGCCCGGCCAAAGATCTGAGCGTGAAACTGCGCAGCTCGATCCTGCGTGTTTCGCAGAAGTCCAGCGAGTACAACGTCGGCGGCAACGAGCTGCGAGTATTCGTGGATTACCCGATCAACATCTTCTGATGCGCGATCAGGTCTAATCGATGTGAGAAAAACCCCGACTGGCTCGGGGTTTTTTTTCGACGGTTTTTTGATGAAAACCAGAAAAAACCCGAGTTTTTGTCATGTAAAAGTTGTTTTTCAGACGCTGCAAACGCCGTTTCAAACAGGGCTTTAAATGCCTGAAATTCTTTCTCATGGACGCAAATTCTCCACCTAATAGATTAGGCCGCTCAACGCAGCGGAGAATTTGGTAATGATCGTTTTGAACAGAGAAGTGGGCGAATCGCTACGGCGCGACAAATATGTCAACGTCCAGGGTGGTGACTTCAATCTCTACGGTCATTTTGCCGACTTCGTCAGACTGACCAAAAGTTGGGAAAACATGGAGCCTGACAGCTACTACGGTCAGGCCGAAGCCGGCATGCGTTACCGTCGTTACAGCGACTTTGAGTACAACCCCAAGACACGTGAACTGAAACAACTCGAGCATCGCGCGTACGTGCAGTCCAAGGAAAACAATGCCTATGTGGGCGGCCTGGTGCGGCACTTTCAGGACTTCTCCGATGAAGTAATTACTTCACCGGTGATGCGCAGCCTGATCGACACCGATTTTGAAGTGTACAAAAGCGTCTTGCCGGAAGAGCTGCACGATGAAATCTGGCAATGCCAGATCCACCAGATCCGCATCGAAATCAAACCCGGCAAACAACTTGAAATCACCCCGGAAGGGATTCACTGCGACGGCTATCCGTTCAGCGGCGTGCACTTCTGGGGGCGCAACAATGTCGAGGGTGCCGAGAGTCGTCTGTACGACATCCATGAGCATCAACTGGCGTCGACCACCTACCAGGAAATTCTCGACACCACGTACTTTCTCGACCGCGACATGCGCCATTACGTGACCCCGGCGCGCAACACGCATACCCATGCCATGGCGTACCGGCAGATTCTGGCGATTTCTTTCTCGCGGCCCGGGACCGCTTTCGACATTGTTCGCTAATCAGATCACCCCAATCGACGGCGTCGAGTGCTCGACGCCGGTGGTGCTGCGCCGCGCCACGGCCAAGGATGCGCAGCGCATGGAGCGCTTCTTCCGCCAGTTCGACGAAGTGTCGTTCTGCGAGTGGCAGGACGCCAAATGCCTGCGCGGCGTGTTGATCCAGAAAACCACCACCGCCTATCTGGCGTTCGACGTGGCCGGCGAAATCGTCGGCGCGGTACTGGGCGGGATGCTCGGCAGCCGTGGCACCATCAATCATCTGGCCGTCAGCCCGCGCTATCGCAGCCAAGGCGTCGGTCAACGCCTGGTTGAAGCAGCGTCGTCGGACATGAAGCGGGTGGGTGTGTTGCGGATGTTTCTGTTCGTCGACGATGCTAACCTCGCGGGCAAACGATTCTGGGCTGCCCAGGGTTTTTGCGAGCCTCATGGCGAACGGACATTTGAGAGGGATCTATGAATGAAACGTCCGGCAGTGCGCCGCTGATGGTCAACCATCAGCCATCGCGCACGTTTGCCGAAGCCAGCCCGGTGGTGGCCGGGTATTTCACCGTGTCATTTGTATTCGGGTTGATGGCCGTCAACGCCGGGCTGCCGATGTGGTTGCCCGTGGCGATGTGTTTGTTCGTCTACGCCGGCGCTTCGCAATTCGCCGCGCTGGCGCTGATCTCCAGTGGCGCGTCGCTGACCACCATCGTGCTGACCACGTTCCTGATCAATGCGCGGCACATGCTGATGTCGGTTTACATGGCCAAAGCCCTGCGCGCCTTGGGGCTCAGTCGCATGGAGCGCTGGTGTTACGCCGGCGGCCTGACCGACGAATCCTTCGCTTTCCACAGCGTAAAACTCGGCACTGGCGCACCGGTCAACGTGCGCTATCTGATTGGCTTCAACCTGTTTTGCCACACCTCATGGGTGCTTGGCGGTCTGCTCGGCGCTGTGTGCGCGCAGTACGCCGCGCACTTGATCAAATACCAGCTCGACTACGCACTGACGGCGATGATGCTCTATGTGCTGGTGTCGCTGTGCAATACCCGCAACAAACTGATCGCAGCCGCTGCGGCAGTGGTTTGCATGGGCGCGCTGAGCCTGGTCGGCAGTTCGCCGTTTAATGTGTTTATCGCCACGTTTGTGGGCTGCGGAGTGGGTGTATGCCTGACCAAACGTTCCTGATTCTGGTGGTCGCGCTAATGATGGCCGTGACCTTCCTGCCACGCGCCTTGCCCCTGCAAGTGAATACCGAGCACTGGCCGCCGTTTATCGCGCGGGCGCTGGAGTACTTGCCGGTGGCGATCGTCGCTGCGATCAGCCTGACACCCTTGTTGATCAAGGATCAGCACATACAGCTCGATCGCCCGGAATTTTATGCAGCGATTCCGACGTTGTTATGTGCGTATTTCAGCAAAAACCTCTTTCTCAGTGTGGCGGTTGGGACGGCTGCGTACATTGCGCTCGGCTCGTTCATGTAACGGCAGATCGACGACGTCGCTCAGTGCCTGATTCGACAGATCAGGATTGTTCACCGCCAGGCGCACTTCGAGGAAATCCTCGAAACCGGGGAAAATCGTCAGGCCATTCTTTTGCGCGGCCTCGCGAGAAACCATGCCGACCGCATCCATCTGGGTGATCAGCGACAGCGTCAGGGTTTCGCTGCACGAGTAGACCATGCGCTGGCCATTCTCGTGATTGCCCAGCCCGGCGTCGAGAAAACGCAAAAAGCTGTGGGAATACGGACAATCTTCCGCAGGACGCACCTGAAACTTGTTGCCCAGCAACGTCAGCGGATCGTTTTCCTGGCCGCAATGCGCGCCGACCACCTGCACCTGCACATCCGGCAGGACGATACTCGGCAACCCCGGCCGCTGCGGGCCGATCAGCACCCCGAGATCAAAGTCCTCGTTCTTCAGCTTGCTGAGATTTTCCATCGACTCGGCGTAGCTGAATTCCATCTGATAATCGGGAAACACCTCGATCAGGCGTCCGATCATTCGCCGATTGAAATCGGGCGACAACGTGTTGTTCAACGCCACTTTCAACGTGCGCTGCCCCGGCACTTTCAATGCCTCGACTTTTTCTTCCATCTGTCGTGTGGCAATCAACACTCGGTCCATATACGGCGTGAGCTCAGTGCCTTGCGGCGTCAACGTCAGGCCCTTGTTGGAACGACGAAACAAGCGGAAACCGAACTGCTCTTCGACCTTGTTCAACTGGGCGGCCAAGGCCTGCACAGTCAGGCACGAATGCTCGGCTGCGGCCGACAACGAGCCGGTCTGCACGATGCGCATGAGGTTGCGTAAGGTTCTGCTATCCATGGGTAATGCCCTCTGAAGTGGGCTGGGTATTGTTGTTTACGAGACTGCCGATCCGGCGTCATATGCCGGCTATATTCCTGCACCTGAGCATAGTTGTCGCGGGTTTAGTAGCGAATTGATGTCCCCGCCGATGGCTGGAGGCTGACAAAGGATCGGGGTTTTTGGTGACGTGGGGGTGATTGGGGTCAAAAAATACGCACGGGAAATAACAATTTTCGGTGTTTTTAACATTCTTGTTCGGGTAACGATCCGGTTCGCTAGCGGATTAAAACAAAACAAATATCCGTATCTGTACTAGGCTTGAAACCATGTCACTCAGCAATGGAGGCGGCCGTGCCTACCTCATCCCCAGCCCTCACCCCGCGTGAACAACTCGACGTTCCGGAAGCCGGGCGCGTTGCGTTGAAGTTCTTCTTCAATCTCATGGAGCGTTGGGGCTGCAACGCCGAGCAGCAACGCACATTGCTCGGTGGAGTCGGTAACACCACGTTCTACAAGTACAAGCACCTGCCGCCGAACATACGTCTACCGCATGACACGCTGGAGCGCATCTCGTATTTGATGGGTATTCACAAGGCGTTGAGCATCATCTTCAGCAACAGTCGCGAGCGCGCTTATACATGGGTCAGTAGTCCGAACACGGCGGCGCCGTTCAATGGCCGAACAGCGCTGGATTACATGTTGGCAGGGCGCGTGGTCGATATCGCCGATGTGCGCCGCTACCTCGACGGGGTGCGAGGTTGAAGGCCCCGCCGCTGGCCGAGCCGCAATGGCCCAAGGCCTACCGGATCGTCAACAGCAGCTTCCCGCCGATTGCGCTGTTTGAAGATGTGCTCGACCCCGAAGACCTGGAAATCGCCTACGCGCTGGAAGCGCTGACCAATGACCGCTTGATCGAACAAGCCGGCGTACTCGCCCGCGTGCGCCCCGAAGACCGACTCTCCGGCCCCGGTTCGACGCCGGTGATGGCGGCTTTTACCCACATTGGCAAAAGCAGCCGTTTCACCGATGGCACTTTCGGCGTCTACTACGCCGCCAGCAGCCAGGCTGCCGCCATCGCCGAAACTTGCTATCACCAGGAGCGTTTCCTCGCGGCCACCAACGAAGCGGATCTTGAATTGACCATGCGCACCTACATCAACCGCGTGGTTAAACCGCTGCATGATGTTCGTCACGACTTCCCCGACTTACATCAACCCGATCCAGACGCCTACGGCCCATCCCAGTCGTTTGCCCGACAACTGCGCGAATCTGAATCCTGGGGCCTGCTCTACAACAGCGTCCGCCTGCCGGGCCACGAATGTGTCGCCGCGCTCCGTCCGCCGGCAGTGTCGATACCGAAGCAGGGCAAGCATCTGCGTTACGTGTGGAGTGCGAGCCAGCGCAGGATTTCCTTTGTGTTCGAGATCAGTCAGGTCTGAAACGCAGAGTTTTTGCGCAGGAAGGTACATTGCGCTGCATCCGGGTCTTTCGCGCCGCCGGATAATGCTGGTTGTGACCGGCAAACCCTGCACGTTGTCGGTGTGCAGAGGGCCGGTCCGTGGAGTCCACATACCTGAAGCTTCTCGCATTACAGCGAGGGCGTTTTTCTGCCTGTTTTGTCGGGTTTCATCTTTTGTGCAATAATGGCAAAGTCTGCGCGCTTCCAACGCGGCAGGGTAGTGTCACCCCGGGATGCCTCCTTGAAGTAGGGCAAAGTTCCCCAGAGATCCACATCGCCTACCAGGTACACGCGATGCTGGGCACGCGTCAGCGCCACATTGATCAGGTTTGGTTTTGACGAAGCCCACTGGGCTCCTCCGGCGTTTTCGGGGTCGGTCCCCAACACCATAAACACAGTTTTTTCTTCCTTGCCTTGAAACGTATGGACGGTGCCGATGCTGCGCTTGATCCAGTGTTTCAACTCATCACGCTTTGGCACTGAAGGTTGCCACTCGACTTGCATGATCTGTTCACGCAGGGCCTGACGAATAGCCTTGAACGGCGAGATCACATAAAGCTCGGGCAGTACGCGGTCACGTTGGAAGAGCGACACAATGACCTTGATCATGAACTCGATCTGTTCTGGCACCGATTGCTTGCGTTCAACGGCGCCCCGAATGTCGACCCATCCACTTGCAAGATCAATCAAAGGTGCAGCCATGGGCACGCGGGTTCGCAGGCCGTAGACCATTTTGTTGTCGTAGGCGATGCGATTGGCGAGCGAGAACATCGGTTCATGACAACGACGGTGTACGCGCAGGGGGCTTCCGATCCAGATGTTCTCGTCCATGAAAGAGGCATAGGCGCCGAACCGATTAGCCTGGTCGGCCAGGCGCTGCACGGAAACACAATGGGGGGCGTAAGCATTGTCGGCTGTTACTGGATGGAGCTTTCCCAGCGCATCAATAAGGGGGGTTGGCAGGGCAAATACCGGTTCAATTTGCAACGGATCCCCCACCACGACGCACCGCTTGGCGCGCCAAAGTGCGCCGACCGCTGCTTGTGGGACAGCCTGTCCGGCCTCATCGATAAATACCCAGCCCAGCGAGCCTGGGCCTAAGCCGCGAAACTGATTGGCGAAAGACGCGAACGTACTGGAAACGACGGGCACGACCATGAACAGGTTTTGCCAGATTTGCAGCGTATGCTTCGGATCTTCCGGCACTTGATTGGAAAGCACTTTGTTTACAGCAACCAGGTTGGCTCCCAGCGCACCACCCTTTTGTGCGGTCTCATGTACCCACGCTTGCTGAAGCTGCAACGCAGCGGCGAACAGTGCTGAGCGCAGCTGCGCCAGCTCTTCGTCGTGCCATAGCCCTTCGATCTGCAATTGCTCATCACTGACCAGGTCCAGCGCTCGAGTGGGCAAGCGAGGTACACGTAACCGAGTACGGAGTTGGTCATGTTCCGAGCACCAATTGCGCCATTGCTGCGTCAACAAGCTCAGTTTCTGTTTCTCGTTCTCTAGATCACGGGTTGCTTCGTTTAATTCGTCGGTATGTTTCGTCACCTTGCCCTGTAGCGCCGTGATCCCTTGATGAGTGCTGAGCTGATTCAGAGCGTTGGATTTGCGTTGTTGAACGTACGCCTTCGCTTCCTGAGTGCGGAACAGGCGCGCCCAGAACCCGGGGGATGAGCGATCAATCAACTGCTGCTCCAGAATCAGCTGTTGTAGTGTCTGCTGCAGGGTACGCACTTCCTGCTGTTTAATGGTCAGCGCAGCAGAGATGACATCGACGTGTGCTTTCGCCTCTTGAATAAGGGCGACCGATGAAGCGAGAAAATCGGCTTCAGTGCCTTGGCCAACGATGTCGAGCAATTCGGCCAGTCGCTCACGTTCGGTCAAGGCGGCCTCGACGGCTTTATCGGCCTGGTGAAAGAGCTCGCGAGCGTCGCTGAAGTTCACCGGGTTAGGTTCTTTGAGCCAATCCCAGAACCGTTTTGGTTGCTCACTGCTCTTGGTCTTAAGCGAGAACATGCTGAAGCGCTCATTAAAGAGACGTCGATTACGGGAGTTGCCCAGTGCACAACTGATCAACCCCCAGGGCATCTGATCTCCCTGAGGAGAAGTTGCGCCGCCCTTGCCTTCTTTCACCGCAATATTGTGTGCCACGGGTTGCAGATAACCGCAGTGACGCCAGTGTTCACCCAATGCTTTGCGCTTGACCAGGTCGACGGAGATATTTTCGACCGCAGCATTGTTTGTCGACGCTACCACCATTTCGAACCCGGTCAGTGCGTCAATCAGTGGACGCAATGTGACCGTGTTCGAGTTTCCTTTGAACCGAACCCGGCTGGAGTTTTTGACAAACGCATCATCCGCTTTCGCCAGCCCCGCCAGTATCCGAGCGCGCTGGACGATGTTGTCGGCAAACAGATCGCGCAACAGTGTCGTCTTGCCTGTGCCTGGCGGGCCGTTGACGGCAAAGAGGCCGTCGTTTTGGGTTTCTTGGCGAATCTGGTTGAGCGCAAACTGTTGCATCAGGCTCATCGATTGATCAGCTTCCGCCAACCAGTGTCCACGGTTGAGAAAACGTGGACGCAGTGCATTCAGGATCGCCGTGCAGCCGCCTTCGCTGTACAGGTCTATTCGATTGATCGCGGGCAGTGCACTCAGGAACTGCGCCAGCGTTGGTGGAATGGTGCCGCTGCTGACGCCTTCAATGGCGCGTTCGATATCGCGGATATAAAAGCTGTTGAGGATATCCAGTTCCTCAAGCACATCTTCTTCGTCATCCTTTTCTGACTCGTCCGGGACGATCTTTTCAGAAGATGAGCCGTTGAGGGGTTTTACTTTCGCGGTTAGCACTGCAATGGGTTGCGCGTCGTCAGGGGTGAAGCCGGCCCAATCGCAGAGCAGAGTCTGAAGCTTCACCACCTCGTGGGCTTGCATGCTTTGGCCCGCGAAAGTGCCACGACTGCTCATGAAGTTACGCAGTCTTTGTATGAGGTCCTCTCGTGCCGAATTGAACGCGTCATGGCTCAGGGACTGGAGTCCGCTGGACAGCGTTTGACCAAGCGCCCAGGGCGTTGTGGAAATGGAAATTGCGTCGATGACCGGGTTGCCTGCTCTATCCAGAGGCAACTTGGCGAAGCAGGTCATGCCCTCAAGCTCTGTCCGCTCTTCATTTTCAAAGCCGCCTTCATCGGTCGAAGCCGTTTGTGGAGGAGGCAATACGCTTTCACAGATACGACTGATTTGCGATTTGTCGAAGATGCCAAGAAAAAGGTTATAGCCGGTAACAGTTTTTTCTTCGGCTACGTCGATGCTGAGCCAGTCAGCATCAGTTTGTTCAAGGTTGTTACGCCGAAGGGTCGTGGATTGCCATTCTTCAAGATCATCAAGATATTGCTCCAATCCGTAGGGGATGAAGAATTCGACCTTATGCCAGTAATCCAGAATTGCGAGGGTTGTTGCTTGAGCGAGGGGGGTCACGTACTTATTCCCGAAAGTCCTTGTTCGAGCGCGCAGTTTACAACGGATGCTTTGACCGCAGTCAGCACGCTTAATGTGGACGTTCCAGAAACAACAAAGCCCCTGCATTTCTGCAGGGGCTTTGTTTTGTATGGTGCCGGCACCAGGAGTCGAACCCGGGACCTACTGATTACAAGTCAGTTGCTCTACCAACTGAGCTATACCGGCGTGTGGGCGACGATTATAGCGATTGGGTTGGTTCTGTAAACCCCTGAATTCAGACTATTTTTATGCAGGTGCTGGATCAGGTTCGACGAAGAGGCTGTCTCTGCGTTTCGGCCCTTGAAAACAGGAGCTTCAACGGTCTGGCGCCTAAGGGAAGAGGGCGCGTTTTTCTTGAGCAAATCTGTCGCGCATAGGCGGTTTATGTCCTTTTGATTGAGAGCTTATGCACAACGGATCGACTCAATTGCTCGCGTTGGCATGATTTTGCGGAGCGGTTCTCATTTTGTTCGCAAATCCCTGTTTTTCGGGTTTTTTATCTATGTGAACAAAAAATGACCAGCTGTGCTAAAGCCTCGAAACAGGCGCGGATATTGGATCCACTGAAATTCCATCAACAGAGTTATCCACAGGCTGTGCGAATTTAAACGCGCTCGGCCAACAACATGAAATTACGCGGAGTCAGCGGCGTATCGCAGAAGGTGCCAAGGCGTACGACGTATCCCAGCTCGACGAGGAAAAGTGCGCGGTCCAGATTCAGCCAAAGCTCCAGCGGTCGTCGGAATAATCCTCGCAATAACTCCAGGTTGCGAACTTCGGCCAACCGCAGCCATCCTGCTGCTTCCAGCGCTGGCCAATCTTGCGAGCCGACTGTGGATAACTCTTTGAGCGCTGCCAGATCGCGGCAGTAATCAGCGAATGGTTTGTCCAGCCAGGCGCTGGGCAGCGATGGCGTCGGCAAGTATTCGTCGACACCGCGCAGCTGTCGTTGCAGCAGATCGAAAGCCAAACGACGGGCCATCGAGGTATCGCGCTGCCGACGGACCCGTGCACCGGCGGTGACGGTTTCGCTCATTGGCAGGGCCAGATCTTCCACCGAGAGGTGTAGGAACGATCTCGATCCGACCGAGGACACTGGCTGATATTCGCTGCGGCTGATGCGGTTGTAGCAGCAAGGCGCGATTGCCATTTGCTGGCATCCGGCAGCACTGGCCAACTGCATCAAGCGCACATGCAGATCGCCGCAGGCGTGGAGGGCGACGGGTGTGTGGGCTGCGTTCAATACACCTGAAGCACTCGCTGCCAACACATCCTGCTCGACATGCAGCGCATGTAAATGATGGCGCTGACTCAACGCCTGACCGCTGGCGACCAATGCCGGATCGTATTCAACGCAGGTCAGTTGTTGGCCATCACTCAACAACCGTCGGCCCAGGTGGCCCTTGCCGGAGCACCAGTCCAGCCAGTGCGTCGGTTGCGAGGCGAAAGCCAGACGGCTGGCAAACGCCTCGATCTGCTGCCACTTGCGTCCCGGTACGTCGACATTCAAGCGACGCTCGGCAGCTTTTAGCGCATGCCCCGGCAACTCACCAACAGCACTCAGCTCAGCCGACAACGCCGCCAACGAAGCAAACGGCTCCGGCACATCCACAAGATCAGCAGGTTGGTTGTGAGCGTTTTCTGCGTCTTCCAGAGTGCGCCCGCGTAGCCACAAGGCCAACTCCTGGTAGGACGCTTCCCAAGCAAGAGAACGATGAGTGAACGGACGAGGTTTCCACAGCGCCTGATGCTCAATCAAAAAAGTGTCCAGCGCGGTGAAGCGGGCGAGTAAGTCCTCGCCCGTCAGCACGCAGGAGGAGTCAACGCCCTTGGCAGGCATCGACGCGCAACCATCGCTCCAGCTGTTTGAATGCCTGAACGAGAACAAACGACATCAGCAGGTAAATGACGCCTGCGGTGAAGAACATATCCACGGTGAGGTAGTTGCGGGCAATGATCGTGCGGGTAATGCCGGTGAGTTCGAGCAAGGTCACCGTGCTCGCCAGAGAACTGGCCTTCAGCATCAGGATGACTTCGTTGCTGTAGGCCGGCAGGCCGATGCGCGCGGCGCGCGGCAGGACGATATAGAACAAAGCCTTGGCCTTGGACATGCCCAGTGCGCGTGCGGCTTCGATCTCCCCAGGCGGGATCGCTTGAATGGCGCCACGCAGGATTTCGGCGATATAGGCAGCAGTATGCAGGGTCATCGTAGCGACGGCGCACCAGAAGGGTTCTCGCAAATACGGCCACATGAAGCTGTCGCGTACGGCGTCGAACTGAGCCAGGCCGTAGTAGACCAGAAACAGTTGCACGAGCAACGGAGTGCCACGAAAGAAAAAGATGTAAGCGTAAGGAAATGCGCGAACAAACCAGAGTTTGGAGGAGCGCGCGATGCCCAGAGGGATCGCCAGCAACAACCCGAGAATAACGGCGATGCCCACCAGTTCGAGTGTCAGGACGGCGCCCTGAAAGAACTTCGGCAGCCACTTATAGATGACTTCCCATTCCATTACGTCGTCCTCACGAAGCCACGGGCGGCGCGTTTTTCCATGAAGTGCATGGTGGCCATCGCCAGTATGGTCAGGCCCAGATACATGACGGCTGCGACCAGATAGAAGGTGAATGGATGCTTGGCAAAGGTCACCGCGTTCTGCGCATTGCGCATGATTTCTTCCAGGCCGATGACCGACACCAGAGCGGTGTCTTTCATCAGGATCATGAACAGGTTGCCAAGGCCTGGCAGGGCGATCCGCCACATCTGCGGCATGATCAACCGGGTGAAGATTCGCCATTTCGACAGGCCCAGGGCCTGACCGGCCTCACGGTGTCCTTTCGGAATGGCCAGGATGGCGCCACGAAAAACCTCCGTGGCATAGGCGCCGAAGCACAGTCCGAGTGCGGTTACGCCCGCCACAAAGGGGCTTAGCGCCAGGTCTGGATTGCCAAAGTATTCGCCAATGGCATTCATCGTCTTGACGGTGCCGAGGTAGATCAGCAGAACCCAAAGCAGTTCCGGCACACCACGTACGATGGTCGAGTAGGTTTCGCCAAGCCATTGCAGCGGCTTGTACGGGGAAGTCTTGGCCAAGGCGCCGAGCAGGCCGAGCACCAGTCCCAGGCACAGGGCCGTGAGAGCCAGTTGCACGGTCATCAGCGCGCCGGCAGCGAGGGCCGGGCCGAATCCGTAGAGGTCGATAATCATGGATTTCTGTTCAAATTGCGGCAGGCAAAGTCGGGAGCCGGCGCCATCGCATGGCGCCAGTCCCACAGGTCAGGATCAGTAGATGCTGAACGGGAAGTACTTGTCGTTGATCTTCTTGTAGGTACCGTCGGCGACGATTTCCTTCAGGGCGGCGTTCAGCTTCTCACGCAGAGGGTCACCCTTGCGCACAGCGATGCCGATCTTGTCGCTTTCCACGACCGGGTCGCCTTTGAACTCGTAGTTCTTGCCAGCGTCGCTTTTCAGCCAGTCATAGTTGGCGTACTTGTCGGCGAGGATCGCGTCGACACGACCGGAAGTCAGGTCGAGGTAGGCGTTTTCCTGAGTGTCGTAGAGTTTGACGTTGACATCGCTACCGTAGGTGTCATCAAGCCAGGTGCCCGCCAGCGTGGCGCGCTGCGTACCGATGGCCTTGCCTTTGAGCGAGTCCTTGTCGGTTTTGAAGTCGACGTTTTTCGGGGCGATGAATTGCAGCTTGTTCGAGTAGTACGGGTCGGTGAAGTCCACCGCGCCTTTGCGCTCGTCGGTGATCGACAGCGAGGAGATCAGGAAGTCGAATTTCTTCGCGTTCAGGGCCGGGATGATGCCGTCCCAGTCGGAGGTGACCACGGTGCACTCGACTTTCATCTTGGCGCACAGGGCGTCGCCGATGTCTTTGTCAAAGCCGACAACCTGGCCGCTGGCATCTTTGTTGTTGAACGGCGGGTAAGCCGCTTCGATGCCCATCTTCAGGGTTTCGGCCATGGCACCGGCGCTGAACGCCAGGGTGACGGCCGCAGCCAGGAAGACCTTTTTATAGTTCTGCATGCATGTTGCTCCGTTAGCGGTTGCTGGACATGAATTGTTTGCAGCGCGCCGAAAGCGGGTTTTCGAACACCTGCTGTGGCGATCCTTGCTCTTCTATAAGGCCCTGATGAAGGAACACCACTTCGCTGGAGACCTGACGGGCGAAACCCATTTCGTGGGTCACAAGCAGCATGGTGCGGCCTTCTTCGGCCAATGCGCGGATGACACTAAGTACTTCCTGAACCATTTCCGGGTCAAGCGCGGAGGTGGGTTCGTCGAACAGGATCACCTTCGGTTGCATGGCCAGCGTGCGGGCAATCGCTGCGCGTTGTTGCTGGCCACCGGACAATTGCGCCGGGTAGGCGTGGCGCTTGTCGGCGATACCGACCTTGGCCAGCAGCGCTTCGGCGACTTCGATGGCCTCAGCCTTGCTCTGGCCGAGCACACGGCGCGGTGCCTCGATGATGTTGTCGAGGATGCTCATGTGCGGCCACAGATTAAAGTTTTGAAACACAAAACCAATTTCGGAACGCAGGCGGTTGATCTGTTTGCCGTCGGCGGCAACCAGTTCGCCATTTTTGGCGGCCTTGAGCTTGAGTTCTTCACCGGCCACCAGAATCTGGCCCTGATGCGGGTTTTCAAGCAGGTTGATGCAACGCAGGAACGTGGACTTGCCGGAACCGGAGGAACCCAGGATCGAGATCACATCGCCGTCACGGGCGGTCAGCGAAATGCCTTTGAGCACCTCAAGCTTTCCGTAGCGTTTGTGCAAGTTGCGGATTTCAAGCGCGGGCGTGGCCTCAGCCATGTGCGTTCCTCATATATGTTGCGCTCCAGCTGTTGGGTGGCCTTCCTGGCGAGGCGGCCACGCTAGCATAGCGTTTCAATGGCAGCCAACAGCGCTACGAGCGGTAAACGGATGGCATGTGGCAGGTTGTCGCATCAGCACAGCTGACTGTCGCCCCATCAACAACCGAACGGGTGTTTGATCGTGCAATCCCGTGGGTGTCGCGTAAAAAAAGGCGCGATGTTGCCAGCTTTGGCGGGGTGTTGGAAGCGCTATCCGGCCGAACGTTCCTGAATCGCCCTTTTATTGTGCATCCCACACTTTTTCAGTGTGTTTCTGGTGCGCCCGATCGTTTGAAAAGTGAGTCGCAGGGTAACGCTCTGGCGTAATGCCATTAAATCCAAGGACTTGCGATGACTGTCCGGTCGCGCCGGAAACCGCAGGCCAGAAGAGTTTGAAACATTTTGGCGCAATTATTGCGTGCAGAATCCGGAACGCCCCGTTGGTTTCTTTTTACGAGAAGGAAAACCAGACGGGACGGACGCAATCGCTTTCCTCGCAAAGGTAGTTCCGATGAGCAGTACCCCAAGCTCCAATGGCCTTGAACAAGGGCTCAAACCGCGTCATGTGACCATGCTGTCGATCGCCGGTGTTATCGGCGCAGGTCTGTTCGTTGGCTCCGGCCACGCCATCGCTGCCGCCGGCCCTGCCGTGCTGCTGGCCTACGCCGCTGCCGGTACCCTGGTGGTGCTGGTGATGCGCATGCTCGGCGAAATGGCGGTTGCTTCGCCGGACACCGGTTCGTTCTCGACTTATGCCGACCGTGCCATCGGGCACTGGGCCGGTTTCACCATCGGCTGGTTGTATTGGTGGTTCTGGGTATTGGTGATTCCATTGGAAGCCAACGCCGCCGCGACCATCCTGCACGCGTGGTTCCCCGATGTGGGTATCTGGGCTTTCGCTCTGATCATCACCATGTTGCTGACCGTGACCAACCTGTTCAGCGTGAAGAATTACGGCGAGTTCGAATTCTGGTTTGCCCTGATCAAAGTGTTGGCGATCATTGGCTTCATCATCCTCGGTCTGGCAGCGATCTTCGGCTTCCTGCCGAACAGCCAGGTCAGCGGTGTTTCGCACCTGTTCGACACGCAAGGCTTCCTGCCAAACGGCATGGGCGCGGTGTTGGGCGCGATCCTGACCACCATGTTCTCGTTCATGGGTACCGAAATCGTGACCATCGCGGCCGCGGAATCGAAAAACCCGGGCAAGCAAATCTCCAAGGCCACCAACTCGGTGATCTGGCGGATCGGCTTGTTCTACCTTGTATCGATCTTCATCGTTGTGGCGCTGGTGCCGTGGAACGATCCTACGCTGGCCAACCTTGGTTCCTACCAGACCGTGCTTGAGCGCATGGGCATCCCTAACGCCAAGATGATCGTTGATATCGTGGTGCTGGTCGCTGTAACCAGCTGCCTGAACTCGGCGCTCTACACCTCGTCGCGCATGCTGTTCTCCCTGGGCAAACGCGGTGATGCACCCGCCATGGCGACTCGCGTGAACAAAAGCGGTACGCCTTACTGGGCGGTGATGCTGTCTACTGGTGCAGCGTTCCTGTGCACATTTGCCAACTACGTGGCTCCGGCCGCCGTGTTCGAATTCCTGCTGGCCAGCTCCGGCGCCATCGCGCTGCTGGTGTACCTGGTGATCGCCTTCTCGCAACTGCGTATGCGCAAACAGCGCGTGGCTCGCGGCGAGAAAATCGTCTTCAGCATGTGGCTGTTCCCGGGCCTGACCTACGCGGTGATCATCTTCATCATCGCGGCCCTGACCATCATGCTGTTCCAGGAAGCCCACCGCGTGGAAATCCTCGCGACCGGCCTGCTGAGTCTGCTGGTCGTCGCAGCCGGTCTGCTGGTGGCGCGCCGCCGCAAGCTGGAAAAAAGTGGTGCGGTGGTGCTGAACTGATCCGTAACACGTAATGCAAACGGCCGCTGTCAGTGATGACGAGCGGCCGTTTTTGTTTGAGAGCTTTGCTCAGACGGGATGAACCCAATCCTCAATACGCAATCCGGAAACACGTTCAAATTCCCGCACATTGTTCGTGACTACGATAAGTCCAAGCGACCGTGCGTGGCCTGCGATCATTTGGTCGTACGGTCCAATGGGTGTTCCCGCTTTCGCAAGTTCAGATCGAATCATCCCGGTCTGTGCTGCTGCGTCATTATCGAAAGGCAAAATTTCCAATCGCGCAACGAATCCTTCTACAACCGCTAGATTCTTTTCTGGGGCCGCGGACTTTTCAGCACCGTAAATAAGCTCCATGAGCGTGATAGCGCTGATGCACAACTGCCCGGAATGTCGATTGAAAGCTTCCCGGACAATTTGTGGTTTGTTCTTGATGGTGAAGATGCAGATGTTGGTATCCAGCATGTATTTGATCATCAGAACGACTCGCGCTCCTGATCAGCGGGTTGCTCACGGTCAGCCATGAAATCAGGGGTGACGCTGTCGCCATCAAACCAGCTATCCCAGCTTTCTCCAGCAGGCGTAATAACGCGTGTTCTGCCAATCGCGATGATTTCCACTCGTTTAACGTCGCCGGGCATCGCAACTGCCTTTGGCAGTCGAACTGCCTGACTTCTATTGCTCATGAAAATTGTGGTCTGTTCCATATTTGACCTCCAAGGTCTGCTCCTGCGATGAGCTCAGGATAGGTTGAGCTTGGGATATGTCAATGGGATATACATTGTCATCGGACAAAGGGTAACCAAGCCATCCAAATTAAAACGGCCGCTGTCAGTGATGACTAGCGGCCGTTTTTGTTTGTGAGCGTGGTTTATTCGCTCTTGTCTTCCTGTGCTTCCACCGACTTGCCATAAGCATCCAGCGCAACCCCGAAATCGGTGATGAACTGTGGTTCGCTCAGCCAGGCCTGGGCTTCTTCGATCGTTACGCCTTCTGCCCACATGCGGTAGTCGATCAGCATGTCGGCGGCCAGGTGCGTGGCGGCCATGCCTTCGTTGTCGGCGTTTTCCATGTCCAGCAGCTCTGGATGATCAACGATGATGAACGCCAGTTCGCGCAGCAGCGTCAGCAGCATCTCGTTGCGGCTGATGGCTTCGGCGTCGCGCATTTTGCTGAACATCGCCAGGGTGTAATCCGGGATCGGCTCGGCGAGGTGACCGAGGTCTTCGTCCTGATCCAGCGGCTTACGCCCGACCATACGGATTTGCTTGGCTTTGGCCTTGGCGCGTTTGGCGCGTTTCTGTTGCTTGTTCAGGGATGCCATGGGAACTCAGTTCTTCTGTTGGGTTTGTGCGGCGATCGCGTCGGACGCTGCCACATAGTCGGCCTGGAAGGCCGGGGATTCGATCCACGCCAATGCGCCGGCTTCGTCGGTTTCCTGGGACCACTGGCGATACTCGATCAGCGCCGCGAGGATGAAGTCCATCGCGCCTTCTTCGCCTTCCTGCTCATAGACCAGTTCCAGCAACGGGTCTTCGAGGAACGCGGTGCACAGGGCTTGCTGGCTGATCTTCTCGGCGTCGAGCATTTTCTTGAACAGCTCGGTCAGATCCACCGACTCGAAGTCGATGCGGTCGTCGTTCGGGTCCAGCTCGACCGGCGCTTCGGCGCGTTTGCTGCGGTTCTGTTTGGCCTTGGTCTTGGCCCGGGCGGCGCGTTTTTGCTGCTTGTTGGCGGAGGCCATGGTGTTGTTCCGTGGTGCGTTGGTTGGGCTCAGCTGCGCGGAATTTGCCGCCCGGGTGTGTCGGGGGCCAATTCACCGGTTTGCAGCCAGGTCAGAGCGATGGGCCATAGTGTGGCTTGGTATGCGCTGCGAAAAAAGGCGAAATGTCCGACTTGTTGCTCGCCGATGTCCTGCGGTTCGATGCGCAGGTGGGTTTTCGAGGCGTTAGTGAAGTAGGCGAGCAGGCGTTCGATGGCCGAAACAGTGCCGTAGGGATCGTCGCTGATGCTGATCGCCAGGGTTTGAGCACGGACATTTTCGAAGGGCAGAGCGCCGAGTTTTTCCATGAGGGCGCGACCGCTTGGGCGCCGTTCGAAACGCGGGGCAGGCGTGCTCCAGTCATGTACGACCCCCGCCGGCGTGTCTTCCAGCCAGCCAAAGCGTTTGCCGGGGAAGTAGCCGCAGAACAGCGTCAGCAGCGGCATCAGCAGATGCCATTTGCCGAACATGCGCCAGCGCTGCTCAGGGGCGTAATCGCGCCAATAGGCGAACTGAGCGCCAACGGTGACCAGCCGTCGGATGACCTGCCCGGATTCACCGAGGCCCGCCGCACAGCCACCAAAACTATGCCCGACCACGTCGATGGGTTGACCGGGAAACTCCCGCTGCGCGCGTTTGAGCATCGCCTCGAAATCCAGCGCTCCCCAATCGGTCCATGAGGCGTGCAATCCTTTCATCGAGTCGGGGCGCGATTCGCCGATGCCACGGTAGTCGTAGGTGATAACGTCGAAACCATTGGCGAACAGATGAGCGGCGAAACGCGAGTAATGACGGCAGCGCACGGAAGTGGCGGCGTTGATGATCACCACCGGGTGCTGGATGTCGGGCAGGGCATGTCGCCAGGTGAAACCGCCAAGGACAAAACCGTCGGCAGCGGTTTCCTTGAAGGCTTCACCCTGCATCTCAGCGGCTGCTGATGGCTTGCGCTGCACACTTTCCAATTCGGGCGTGTCGTGAGAACTCATGGCACTCGATCTTCGCGGGTAGCTGCCAACAATAGTCTCGGCGCATCCAGGGGACAATCCGCAGCGCTTACTCAGTGGATTCGCTGAGTAAGCGTTCCTCGAGCAACGCCTGTTCTTTTTGCAGCTCCGCTCGTAGTTCTTCGACACTTGGCAGCACCTTTTTGTAGCTGCTGGCGAACAGTTGTTCATTGCCTTTGAGTATTGAGTAGCGTGCGACCGCCTCGTTGTCCTGCGCACATAAAATGATCCCGACGGTGGGACGGTCGCCTTCACTGCGCTTGAGTTCGTCGTAGATGCGCACGTACATGTCCATCTGCCCGACATCACCGGCACTGAGCTGGCCGCGTTTGAGATCAATGATCACGAAGCATTTGAGCAGGTAGTTGTAAAACACCAGATCGATGTACAGATCCGAACCGCCTGCGCTGATGCGTTGTTGTCGGGCCACAAAGGAAAAGCCCTTGCCCAGTTCAAGCAGAAAACTTTGCAGGTGATCGATGAGCGCTTGTTCAAGCCCCGATTCATTGACCTTGCCCGGGGAGGGCAAGCCGAGAAACTCGAGGATCACCGGGTCGCGGATGAACTCTCGCGGAGTGCAGTGCATCGCTGCAATGTTGGTTGTGGCTTCCTCGACCACGCCCGCCTTGTCCCGACTCATCAGCAGGCGTTCGTAGTACATCGTATTGATCTGGCGGTCGAGGACGCGGCTCGACCAGTTGAGGGTGGCGCATTCGTCCATATACCACTGGCGGGCCTTGGCACTTTCGACCCGCAGGAGCCGGCGATAGTGGGTCCAGCTCAATTCGAGACGCAGTGCGTCACGAATTGGAAATGCTTGATAGAACAGCCGCATGTACCGGAGGTTCGAGGCATCAAAACCTTTTCCGAATTGGGACGTCAGTTCTTTTGCCAGTGTCGGCAGCAACTGCTTGCCATACCCCGCCCGCCGGGCGCCTTCCTGTTCAAACTCCACGATATGCCGGCCAGTCTGCCAGCAGGTCTGAACCTGAATCGTATCGACCACACGCAGCACTTTTTGCCGTGACTGGCGAATCAGCTCGCCCAGTTCACCCAACAGTGAATCGATTTTCGGATCTTGCGTGTCAGCAGGTTCAAGCTTGCTCATCAGGTCTTCCACGTCATTGGAAACAGGAACACAAGCATGCCGACAGTCGTTGCCCAAGGATGTCGGGCGCACCTGTGAAGTCAGCAGGAAGACGGGATGGGTGTTGCAGGACGTTGCTGGCGAAGGGGGCTTTCGGTGACTTTGGTCTGTAGTCCGTTTCGTACACGGCCCAAGTTCGAATCATTCTAAAACGCGATCTGCCTGCCGCCGATCCAATGCAGGGTAACGGTTGGGCTCTACGAGAGCCCGGGAGTCACTCTCATGAAACGCGTTCTTTCATTCGTGCTGTCCGTCGCTACGGTTGCCGCATTGTTGTTTCCGGTGATGCTGCAGGCCGGCAGTCTTGAGCCCGTCGACAGCACGGGTGTGCAAGTGCAGCAACAACAGCAAAATGGCACCCGGTATCTGGCCG
This sequence comes from Pseudomonas sp. NPDC087817, assembly GCF_044742875.1. Lineage (NCBI taxonomy): Bacteria > Pseudomonadati > Pseudomonadota > Gammaproteobacteria > Pseudomonadales > Pseudomonadaceae > Pseudomonas > Pseudomonas sp. NPDC087817. The sequence goes on along the minus strand of NZ_JBIUVJ010000022.1, from coordinate 21,419 downwards.
GCGGGATCGGTGAGGATGAGGCGAAAGCCATTCAGCAATCCAGCGGTTACAACCTGCACATGACGTTTGCGGTCGGCGCGCAAGACGAGTACACCGCCGACGTCGATGTGACGATTCAACAGGCCCCGGGGCAAATCGTGCTGACGCTGAGTCAGACGGGACCACTGGTGTACGTGCAATTGCCACCCGGCAAATACACCGTTGTGGCCACGCGTAAGGGCGAGACACGGCAGGATGTCACGGATGTTGGCGGCGGTGCTGCGCGCAATCTGGTGTTCCACTGGAACGACAACAGCTAGCGGGTTTTGGCTTTGCGCTTTGGCTGGGCAGCAGGCCGGGATATACGATTGACCCAGTACCATCCCGGCCCTGCGGCCAGTAACAGCAGCGCGAACAATCCCTGCCAGACGATCTCGAACCAATACAGGCTCGGTTGGGCCGCGAGGGTATAAGTCCTGGCCGGGCCGCCACGGGTGATCATGGTGATGGAGCCCTGTTCTAACCCATCGATGACCAGGTAACAGAGCATCCCACCCAGACATACCAGAAACACGCTGAACAGGATCGTCAGGCATATCGACAGGCGGCTTTGGCGATACGGTGGCGGATGGGGCAGGGGGATGCGGGTTCTTTTCTGATTCATGAGTTGGCTCTGCGAACGTCCTTTCGCGGTCAGGAAACCGCCGGTTCTTCCTGTTGCTCAATCAGTGGCTGCCGCACAGGCGACGGTCGCCCGGCGAGGTGCGCGCACTCGGCAATCACCTTCAGAATCTCGATCACGCCTGGGGTCAGTGCTGTACCCAGGCAGATGCGCACGCCCGTAGTTGCATGTCCGTCGGCGAAGAAAATTCCGCTGCCGGCGACATGGCAACCGCGTTCGGTGGCGAACGCTTGCAGAGCCGGCATGTCGGTGTGTGCGGGCATTTCGATCCAGTGGATGAACCCTCCGCGCGGTGGCACGTACACGGTTCCCGCAGGGAAGTTCGTGCGCACCAGCCCCTCGACAAAACTTGCCAGCGATGACAGTTGCGACCTGAGCCTGGCGCAGTGCTCGTCCATGTAACCGCGCCCGATAAATTCGTTGAGGACATTTTGCGCAAGGCTGGACACCGCCAGATTGCGCGAAAACATTTGCGCCAGAATCGCGTTGCGGTACTTGCCGGCCAGACACCAGCCGACGCGATAACCGGGGGCGATGGTCTTGGAGAACGACGAGCAGTAAATCGTCTGCCCGCTGGTGTCGTAGCTTTTGATGGCGCGCGGGCGCTCTGTTTCCGGCACCAGATCGAAGAAGATGTCGTCCTCGATAATCGGCACGTCCGCTTCGCGGGCCATGTGTGAAAGTCGGGCGCGGGTTTCATCGGGCATGATGAAACCACGGGGATTCTGCAGGGTCGGGTTGAGAAAGATCACCGAGACCTTTTTCAGTTTCAGCGCTTCTTCGAGGTGATCGACGTCGAGGCCCAGTTTGCCGTGGGTGCGGATCGGCAGGGCGCGCATACCCAGACGTTCGATGGTCTGCAGGATGCCGTAATAGGTCGGGGTTTCGATGGCGACCGTAGCGCCTCGCGGTGCGACGGCTTCGAGTGCCAGTTCCAGGGCAATCGTGTCGCCCGAGGTCACCAGAATATCGTCCGGCCCGCAGACCACGCCGCGCGTCAGCATCAGCCCGGCAATACGCCGTCGCAGTGCCGGCAGGCCGGGTGGCGCGACCAAGCCAGTCAGCGAGTTGTCAGCCTTGCCGGCCAGCACTGAAAGGCATTTGTTGAGCAGCACATTGGGCGTGAGATCGCTGTGCAAAACGGCTGAGTTCAACGAGGCGGTGGTGCGTGAAGCCGCCTCTGAGAGCATCGCCACCACCGCATGATTGACGTTGACGGTGACACTGGAAAAATCGAAACCGCTGGCGGGTTTTGCCTGTCCGGAGGCCGAAACGAAATAGCCGATGCGGGGTTTGGTCGACACATAAGCATCGGCTTCCAGATCCGCCAACGCGCGTTGCACGGTGGTGATGCTGGTTTCAAACATTCTCGCCAGGGTGCGGATCGAGGGCAGTTTTGCATCGGCTGCCCACTCACCACTGTCGATCTGACGAATAATCCAGTCCTTGACTATCCGCCAGCGCTTGTCCGGTAAATCAAACCTGTCCATAAGTTCTCTGTTATGTCTCGAAACAATTCAGAGAAAGTAGAGCAAAACGATTCCCGTTGCAGCAACTATGACGATGTTGAGGGCCACCAGTCCGAAGGCGAATCGGATCAGGTTGTGCTCCTCCTGCCGGTTGGCACCCGCCAGCCCGATGATCAGCGACAGAATCGATAGCGATCCCAGCGCACCATGCCCGGCGGCACTGTTGACCATCGCCGCCAGCCACGCCCCGTGTTCGCTGCTCAGTGCCGCGATGGACGGCATGACCAGGGTGTTGCCGCCGACGTTGGAACCGGTGACATAACCGGCGATCCCCGCCAGCAAGGCGATGGTCGGAGCCAGGGAAATCCCCGACAACGATTGCAGTGTGCGCTGTGCCTCGACCAGAAATCCGGCGTTGACCATGACCTGGGACAGCAGCAGGAACAGGAAAATCGTCGTAACCGGAAACTTCGCCCGGTTGAACAGTGCGCGCCACGGGAAACCCGTCGCCGCGCTTTGTTTGATTGCCATCAGCAGGGTGACGATCAGCAGCGCCAGCCCTGGGGATGCCAAAGGCTTCCAGGAAACGTGCTCGCCTTTGATGATCCACAGCGCATCCCAGCCCGACAGAACAAACACGCCACGCGAGGCAACGATTACCCCAAGCAAAGCCAGGTACGGCCACGCCGCGTTCGGCCAGCGCACCAGTTTTTTCCGTTGTGCGTAGGAGATGCCCAGGCCTACGCAGGCCACGGCAAGACCCGCCAGCACCCCGGACACTTCCGGGCCGATCCACAGGTTGATGGAGAACAGCACCGCCACGAACAGCGCCGTTACCACGATCAGCCCGAGCCACGGTGAAACCGTGCGGATGCCGCCCTGCCACAGGGCGATCGCTGCGAGGCAGAGGAACACTGGGGCGCTGATCAGCGCCGAATGGCTGCCAAGGGTTTCTGCCGGCAGGTGCGCTAGCAGCGCACCAATCACCGTGGCCAGACCCAAGGTGCCCCACGGCATGATGACCATACCGGCCAGAGCGATTTTCATCCCCGACTGACGGGTGAACAGGCCCATCAACAACGGCACCGTGGCGATCAGCGAGACACCGAAACCGGTCATTGCTTCAAGCAGCGGTGCCAGGCCCAGCACGATGAAGATGACTTGCGCCGGCGGGGTCCAGCCCAGCTCCTTGACCCAGGCGCCGATGGCCTGCGGCGCACCACCGCGCTCGACCAGGATGACGAACGCCAGTCCCGGCACGATCACGCACGCGGTGCTGAGAAACAGGATCGTGGTGTCCTGAAAAATCGCTGAGCTGATGGCCGCCGACACCGGTCCGGCAGCGCCCAATGCCCATAGCACGAGCACCAGTACCACGCCTGCTAGCGCGGCTTGAACCGGCGGTCGGCGGACGATCAGGATCAGCGCGATCACCAGCGCGATCGGTGACATTTGCAACAAGAGAGAGCTCATACACAGTTTTCCTTAACTTAATCGTGAGTCTGCCCGCTGTACTCGGTCGCCCGCATGGACGGGCGCTCACAAAAAGTCTGATACCACTCGGTCAGGCGTGTCTGAGCGGAAAAGTCCGATAGCTGGCGAAAGGCGATCCAGTCGAGTGCGGTCGCCAGGGCGATGTGGCCAATGGTGATCGGACCATTGAGATCGACGTGCTCTTCGATGAAGCGATAAGCCTCTTTGAGTTTGAACGCCTGACCCTCGGCGTAGGCCGGATAGCGCAAGGCTTCCGGGCGACGCTCGACTTCCCAGCGCAGCTTGATGCCGACATCGCACATGCCCTGCGCCAACGCCTGCAGGCGCAGGGCCTTGTAGCGTTCGGGGCCGTTGGCCGGGATGAGTTTCGAGCCGTTGCTCAGGTCGTCGAGGTACTCGCAAATCACGATGGAATCGAACAGCGCGCTATCGTCAGGGAGGATCAGCACCGGCACCTTGCCCAACGGATTGGCCTTGTAGATAACCTCGTTCGGCGAGGTCGGGCTGGTCTCGTGATGGATCACTTCCAGGCTCGAAGCGATGCCGAGTTCGTGGGCAAGCACCAGCACTTTGCGGGCGTAGGGCGAATGCGTCTGGTAGTAAAGTTTCATGCGGGAGTACCTGCCTCAAGAATTGCAGTGGCGGCGCGATGAGCGTCCATGAACAGGCGCGAGGGCGCACCCGCCGATGTGACGTAGTGGTTGTAGTAGCAAGAGCCTTCGGCGAGCGGGCCAAGCACCCAAAGGTTGCGCACGGGTTCGCCCGCGCTCGACTTGGGATGACACGCCGCGTCGACATCAATGCCGTCGATGCCCGGCACGTCGGTACGCGGGCGGATCAGTCCAAGGCGCGCCAGGTCGCGTACCGGCGCGCAGTCGCTGTTGGTCACGCCGCTGCTCTGGACATAGCCGGCGACACGCTTGAAATGGTCTATAGCAGGTCGAGAGCCAGGCTTGAGGAACGTCAGCAGACCGGCGTCACACAGGGCGAGCAGGTCGGCGTGGCGCTCTTTCTGCGGGCCGGCGACGAGGCGGTTGATCGCCTTCTGCCAACGACCATAGAACTGCCGGTGGGAGGCGTCGGTCAGCCCGTCGAAGTCGACCGCTTCACGCAGTCGGTCACGCAGGTCGCGCCAGACTTCGATGGCCGCTTTGATCGCCGACGCCCCACGGCCCAGCCGCGATTCGTGCAAGTCGGCTTCGAGCGTGTCGTAGATCCAGGCGTGATAGTTGTGCGGTGTGACATTGTCCGGCAGTGCATGCCAGATCAACGCTTGCGGATTGATCGCGCCGCCGCTGGCTTCGTAATCGCGCAGCAACGCTTCGCAGGCGACAACGCCAGCAGGCCCGGCAACGCTGACGCTCCTGAGTTGCTCAAGTACCTGCGTCGGGTTTTCATGCAGGACAGCGACGGCCGCCGCACGCATCTCCAGCAGCATCAGCGGCAGGATGTCTTGCTCGAAATCCAGCTGCCGGTTCGGTGCATTGGCCCGCAAGGCTTCGATGCGCGCGCTGGTGAGCAGCACGGCTTGATGACGCGGGAACTCGATCAGGCCGTTGGGGCGAGTGCGGAAAGGCAGGCCGTCCCGCGACTGGATAAAGATCACCGGCTCGCGACCTGACGGTTGATACGCGTGACTGGCGTCGGCCATGCGCTTGTAGTGACCGCCGCGGCCCGAGGTGAGCGCCGCGAGGGTGTCCATCGCGCCGAGACCCAGCCCTTCAATCAGCACGGTTTCGCCGGGTTCGATGGTGTCGAGGCTGCCAGGCAGCGGGTAGACGTCCTCGATGCGGTTGCGATCAGCCAGGCGCAGGCGACCGGTATGGCCGACCGTCAGGATCAGCCGATCCACCGCCACCGCCTCGCCTGATGCGGTATGCAGAACGTACTGCTGAACCGCATTGCGTTCGACCGCCGTCACGGCCTGTTGATGCAGATTTACGCTGACCCAGCTGGGCGCGGTGGCGAGGATTTGCGCAAAGGCATCCGCCAGGTAAGCGCCGAGTAGATGACGCGGCAAAAAGTCCTGCGCCTCGACATCGCGTCCATCGGCGGCGAGCAAGCCGCTGTCGGGATCGACCTTGATGCGCTGCTCACGGCACCACGTCAGGAAATCCGCGCCCGGCCTTTCCCGTGCATCCGCCAGATTTCCAAATGCCGCTGCGTCGGGGAATACCCCGAGCTGACCGGCGACGGTATTGAGCAAAAGATAATCCGGCTGATCCGGCCAGTGCGCGCCGCTACCGAGCACGTTGGGTTCGAAAATATCGATGACGATCGGTTGCTCCGGGCGCTCCTCGGCGACGCTCAGCAGGCGTTCGAAAATCGATAGCCCGCGCGATCCGCAGCCCACCAGGCCGATAAGCAGAGGTGCCTTCACCATCTGCGCTCCTCCCCGAAGAAGGACGGGATGGCGACCGCCGAGCCGTCCTTGACGGCGATGTCGTGAATCATCCGGCCAATCGCCAGATCGAGGATGCCCATGCCGAATGGCGAGTAGATCAGCGGTTTGTCTGTGGCGACTTGCAGATCGCCGCGAATCAATTGCGCCACGGTGCCGGTAACGAAGTCGCGATGACCGTACTGCTGCTCGGCCAAGTGCGGCGAGGTATTGGCCTTCAGGCAATGGGTCACATCGTCGAAGTAGTTGTAACTTTCTTCGATGATTTCTGCGCCGATATCCCGCAGCGAAATGTTCAGGACGATCTGCCCCGGACGGAAAGTGCCGCTGCCTTTCACATAAGGCTCGCCGGCGCTGGTGGCGAACACCACGATGTCGGCGGTGAGTGCGTCTTGCAGCGACAGCAGCTGTACATCCGGAACCCCGAGCTGTTTGCCGAACGCTGACAGCGCTTGCGCTGATTCGGCGTTGAGATCGTGGATCCCCACGCTGTCGAACGACCAGTCGTCGGCGATGAACGTCTCAAGGATGTTTCGCGAAATCACCCCGCCACCAATGATCGAAAGTCTTGGCGCGCTTTTCCTTTGGCCATTCAGCCACCACGCGCCGAGCACCGCCGATGCAGCAGTGCGCACAGCACTGATCAACGCACCCTCGAGCAGCGAATAGGGATAACCGGTGTCCGGATCGTTGAGGATCAATACCGCCGAAGCGCGCGGGATGCCCGACTTGATATTGTCGGGATAGCTGGCAATCCACTTGATCCCGGAAACGGACTGATCGCCCTCGCTGTCGACGATGGCTGCCGGCAACGCAATGATCCGGTTCGCCGGTTCCGCCGGAAAGCGCAGGAAGTAACTGTCAGGGTTAACGGTTTCGCCACGCTCGTGGGTCAGGTAAGTCTGCGCGACGATCTCGATGGCTTCCTGCCGCAGGCCGTTGAGGATGTCCTTGACGACTGCGCCGGGGATAACGTGGAACGGTTGGATCGGGTTCTGTGTGGTCATGGGAATTACGCCGAAAGTGCCAGAGCGATTTCTGGGAAAAGGGGTTGCAACGCCGCTGCGCCGATACGCTGGGTGACCCAGTCGTCGGAATAGATGGTTTCGAGGTAGCGCTCACCCATGTCAGGCGAGATCGCCACGACAACGTCGTCGGGACGGATGTGCGGCGCCCATTGCTGGATGCCCGCGAGGACGGTGCCGGTGGAGCCGCCGAAGAGCAGGCCGTAGCGTTGCGCCAGCCAGCGGCAGACCTTGATCGTCTGTTCCTCGGGAATCGACAGGAAGTCGTGAATCCCGGACGCCTCGAATATTTCTGGCAGGCGACTGGTGCCCAGACCCGGGATATGCCGCGTGCCCCCCGGCAGGCCGAACGTGACCGAGCCGACGGTATCGACAGCGATGACTTTGGTCTGTGGATGATGTTCGGCGAAGTAGTTCTTGCAGCCCATCAGCGTGCCGGTAGTGCCGGCGCCGACAAACAGGTAATCCACATGGGGAAACTTATGGGCAATGGACTTGGCAGTCGCTTGATAGTGGGCGAGGGGATTGGTCGGATTCTTGTACTGGTTGAGCCAGATGTAATCCGGGTTCTCCGCGACCAGTTGCTCGATCAAACGAATGCGCGAATTAAGGTAACCGCCGTTTTCGTCACGCTGATCAACCATGATCATCTCGGCGCCGAGTGCCTGCATGAGCTTTCTGTTTGACGCAGAAATGTTCGGGTCAATCACACAGACAAACTTGTAACCCTTGGCGGCGCAGACCATGGCCAGCGCAACCCCCAGATTCCCCGATGAAGACTCGACCAGACGCGTCTTATGGGAAATCCGCCCCTGATTTTCCAGATCGGTAATCAGTGCGTGTGCGGTTTTGAGTTTTATCGATCCGGCAGGATTCAGTCCTTCGATTTTCAGTTGGATCCTTGCGCTGCAAAGTTCTCCAATCTGCACATAACTATCTTCATTGATAAGTTGCTTGATCATACGTCGTCCGTTTCGCTCTTTTGCCGGGCGCACGGGGGCGCCAGCATTCATCCTGGAATGTTTGAAAAGCAGTAAATGCAGTTCGCCTGTTGGTTTTTTTTAGATTTTTTAGCTGGACAGGAAGTGACCTTGCGGTGAACGCCGATCTATTCAAAAAATCAGGTTTTGCGCTCTGACGACCTCAAGGATCGAGAGTGTTGCGGGGCGCAAAGTAGAGCCAGTCATTGGCTCGCCAAGGCTTGGAGAAATACTGGCGAAATTTCCTACAAGGGGAGAGATACAGATTTCGGGTATTTTTCAGTACAGGTGGGGATGGGTGTATCGAGAGGGAGAGGGCGAGTAGGGAGGCATGATCAAATCGCAGGCATAAAAAAACCCTGAATCTTGCGATTCAGGGTTTTCGGTATTTGGTGCCCAGAGACGGAATCGAACCGCCGACACGGGGATTTTCAATCCCCTGCTCTACCGACTGAGCTATCTGGGCAACGGGGCGCATTAAAAGGGTTTTTCGGATTTACGTCAACGACTTTTTTAAAATTTCTTAAATTAATTCCGTCGCTTACGATCCGACCCCCGATTTTGCGGGTTTACTCGGCAGGCGGAACGTAGCCGTCGGCCTTGGCGTAATCCTCGCCGGAGAAGTACTTGTCCATCTCGCCCTGAAGATATTTACGATCTTCGGCGTTCATCATGTTCAGGCGTTTTTCGTTGATCAGCAGGGTCTGGTGTTTCTGCCAGTCGGCCCAGGCCTTGGCGGAGACGTGATCAAAAATATCCTGACCTTTGGCGCCCGGGAAAGGAGCGCGTTCCAGAGCGGGCAATTCTTCTTTGTACTTACGGCACATGATGGTGCGGGTCATGGTGACTCTCCTGCATTCAATACGGCAGCCGCGCGTTCGAGCAAGGTTTTGACCGGGGCGGCGAGGCCCAGGCGCGGCGGGGTGGCGAGGTTATACCAGAGCCAGTCGGCCTCGGCCACGTGATGGCTGGCCTCCTGCACCTGAACCAGCCAGGGTTCGATGGACAGCTGGAAATGGCTGAAGGTGTGGACAAGGCTTGGCAGCGCCTGCTGCTCGACCATGGTCAGCGAGTGCTGATCGGCGAGATGTTGCAGGTCGTCGAGGTCGTCGAGTTCCGGCAAGCTCCACAAACCGCCCCACAGGCCTGTCGACGGACGGCGATAAAGCAGAATCGCGCCGTCGCCATTGGCGAGCATTGGCATCAGCGTGCGTTTCTGCGGAATGGCTTTGCGCGGCTTGGGAATCGGGTAGCGCGTCTCCAGGCCAAGCATGTGCGCTTCGCAGCCACGCTCCAGCGGGCACAACAGGCAACTCGGTTTGCTCCGCGTGCAGAGTGTGGCGCCGAGATCCATCATCGCCTGGGTGTAGGCGTTGACCCGATCGTACGGCGTAAAACGCTCAGCGTTGGCCCAGAGTTGTTTGGCGACCTTCGGCTCGCCGGGGTAGCCCTCTTGCGCGGTAAAGCGCGCCAGAACGCGTTTGACGTTGCCGTCGAGGATCGGCGCGCGCAGCCCCATGCTGATGCTGGCAATCGCACCGGCGGTGGACAGGCCGATGCCCGGCAGGTCCGTGAGTTTCTCCACATCCCGCGGAAACTCGCCGCCGTACTCGCTGACGACGATCTTCGCGGTCTTCTGCAAATTGCGCGCGCGGGTGTAGTAACCCAGGCCCGTCCACAGGTGCAGCACTTCGTCTTCCGGCGCCTCGGCCAGCGCTTGAACCGTCGGCAGCGCGGCCATGAAACGGTCGAAATAGTTGAGCACGGTGCTGACTTGCGTCTGTTGCAACATGATCTCCGACACCCACACCCGATACGGATTGATGTCTTGCTGCCAAGGCAGATCGTGGCGGCCGTGGCGGTCGAACCACTCCAGCACCGCCTGTGAAAACTGCTCCGCTCTCATCGCTTGAACAGCCCCTTCAATGCGTTTTTCAATTCCGGGCTGACCTTGTCGCCGAGTTTCTCGTTAATTTTTTCGCTGAGTTTGTCACCAGCCAGTTTGGTCGCGACCTGACCGAGTCGATCGTTGTCCACACGGCAGGCCTTGGCGCCCAGTTCCAGCGGGCCACGGCAGCGCAGCGGCCACTCGATGCCGACGAATTTTTCGCCGACCTGACAGGCCGGATCCGGCATGGCGCTGGTGTCACCCTCAACGATGATGCCGACGCGGTAGTCCATGCCGAGCACACGCAGGTCGATATCGCCGTCACCGTTGACGGTCATGCCCGGGATGCGCACTTTCAGGTCCGGGTTGCTGGCGATACCGTTGCGGAAGGTCAGGTTGCCCTTGAGTTCCTGGAATGGCGTGTCTTTGCCCCGTGGCTCGCCGCTAAGGGTTTTGCGGTTGAGCGTGGCGATGCCTTTGCACAGTTGCTGCTCAAGGTTGGCGTTGAGCAGCACGCCGTTGTTGATCACGAAACTGGCGTTGCCGTTGAGGGTTTCGATCAGTGCCTGTTGGCTGTTGCCGCTGCCGGTGACATTACTGGTGAGGGTTACCAGGCCTTTGACCGGCGGATTCTTGCCCTGGCTTTCGAGGATTTTTTCCGCCGGTACGCGGTTGATCTTCGTCTGCAGGTTCAGCACTGGCGCGCTCGGGCGTACGTCGAGGGTGCCTTTGGCTTCGAAGCCGCCGTTGTACAGCTCGCCGCTCAGATTATTGAGGGTCAGCAAGCCGCCTTGGCCGGTGGCTTTGAGTGCGGCGTTCTGGATCGGCAATTTGTCGAGGGTCAACTGGCCGAAAGTCAGGTCGGCATCTACATCGAGCTTGGCAAGGCGTTCAACCGGCAGGAGGCGGTCAGTGCTCCAGGCGCTTTTGCTCGGCTTGTCCGGCAGAGGCGTAGAGCCTGCGCCGGCCATGGCATCGGCTTCGGTGCTGGCGACTTCGGCCTGACGCACTTGCGTGGCGCTGGTGGCTTTTTCCGATTTCGGCGGCAGGTAGCGGTCGACGTTGAAGGTGTCTGCCTTGAGGATCGCCCGCAGCGATTGTTTGGCGAAATCCTCGACGGCGATGCGGCCGCTGAAGCTGCTGTCGTCGATCTTCAGGTTGATGTTGTCGAACGCGGCGCTGGTTGGCGTGGCCGAAACACGGCTGACCAGTTCGACCTTGCTCAGGCTGCCCTCGGCCATGGCCGGCAGTTTCTGGCCGATGCTGTCGACGAATTTCGCCAGATCGAACTGCGCGATCGAGATGCCGCCAGTGATCTGCGGGGTCTTGTCGAGGTCGTTGGCTTTCAGTTCACCCAAGGCGCGCAACTGGTTGGCGGAGATCTTGATGCCGGTCCATTCGGCGACGTTCGCGGCTTTATCCAGCAGCAACTGCCCCTGAGCGGCGAAGGTCATGGTCTTGCCTTGAAGCGGGTCACCGGCCAGTTCGCCGGAAAGCTTCAGGTCTTCAAACTTGTAGCGTTGCAGAGCGCGCTCGAAGCGCAGTTCACCCGTGAGTTCGGTACGCACCCGCAGCACGGGCTGATTAGTGCCGAGGAATGCAGTGGCTTTCACCGGAATGTTGGTCGAATCGTGCACCGGGCCGGTGCTCAACTGGATGCTTTCGGCACTGAACTGCTTGCCGGTCAGTTCGTCGTTGTACTCAACACGGGCGTTGTTGACGGTCAGGCTGTCGATGTCGAGGCGGATCGGCTGCGCGGGTTTTTCCACCGCGACCGGGGTGTCGCTGGCGGGTTCGCCGGGGGTGGCTGGCGGCGTTGTGCCGGCCGCGACAGGCACTTTGCCGATGTCTTCCCAGTTGCCGTGACCGTTCTTGTCGCGGTTGAGACGGAGGTTGAGGCCTTCGACGCGCACATCGCTCATCTGCACTTCGCGGCGCAACAGCGGCAGCACGCGCACGGACAGGCCGAGCATCTGCAGGTCGGCAAACGGTTCGGCAGGCTTGGCCAGGGTGGCGACGCTGGCTTCGTGCAATTCCAGGCCGAGCCACGGGAACAGGCTCCAGCCGATATCGCCATTGAGCGTCAGCTCGATGTGGGCCTTGTCGCGGGCTATCTGGCGGATCTCGTCTTTGTAATCGTTGGGATCGAAGAGGTGGGTCAGGGCAAAGCCTGCCGCCACGATGATCAGCAACAGCCCGAGAAGTACCAGACCCAGGATTTTGCCGAACGCTTTCATGGGCGAGTCCTTGTAGTTAGTCGAATTCGTAATTTAGCCGGGGAGTATAGCGCTGCAACGGCCCGGTTCGGGGTGAAGTCATGTTGCCAGCACCGTCAGTGGCAGGTGCAACCTTGCGGCGATGGCCTGGGCTTCAAGATGCCCGGCAGGCGCCAGCAGACGCAGTTCTGCCCCCGCTTGCGACGCCATTTTCTGCGCTTGGTTCACCAGCCGCTCGGCAACCCCACGGCGTCGGGTAACTTTTCGTACGCATAAATGCGACAAGTACCAAACCTCGGGGTGCCTTGTCAGACGTGCGGCGCCGAGCAAGCGGTCATTGAAACGTCCGGCAATAAAACAGCCGTCAGCCAGAGTGCTTTCGATCAGCTCGGCCTCGCCGGAGAACGGCGCGAACAGCCAATCGGGCGCATCGCGGTAAATCTTCTGCAAATCCTGCTGGTCCTGATAACTGGCGTCTTCAAGCGTCTGAACGATGACTGGCATGGTGGCTCCGTAGGAAATGTCCTGTGCAGGAGATCAGGTGACATGAAAAAGGTGATATCAGTTTGGTTTTTCTGTCACGTGCAAATGGTAACCTTCGCCGGTTCGTCCGTCCTTCTGCGACTTAACGTCGCGCCTTCAAGGAGCTTCACCTGAAAAAACGGTCATGCCTGCGTGCATTAAGGCCGAGGGTGAACAGTGGCTGGCGAACCATACTAATAATTGGGGGATACACAATGAGCACGAGCATCACGGCGGACGGCGTCAACGCCGACCAGCCTGCGTTCCTGTCCAAGGAACGCATCATCGCCAAGCCCGGTTTCAACCGCTGGCTGGTACCACCGGCCGCTCTGGCCATTCACCTGTGCATCGGCATGGCCTACGGTTTCTCGGTGTTCTGGCTGCCGCTGTCCAAGGCGTTGGGCATCACTGCGCCAGTGGCTTGCGCGCCGGACATGAGCTTCATCGCTCAGGTGTTTTCTTCGCAATGCGACTGGCCGATCTCGATGCTCGGCTGGATCTACACCCTGTTCTTCATCTTCCTCGGCTGCTCGGCAGCGATCTGGGGCGGCTGGCTCGAACACGCCGGGCCACGCAAGGCCGGTGTCGTATCGGCGCTGTGCTGGTGCGGCGGTCTGCTGATCTCGGCGCTGGGTATTTATACCCACCAGATCTGGCTGATGTGGATCGGTTCCGGTGTGATCGGCGGTATCGGTCTGGGCCTGGGCTACATCTCGCCGGTGTCGACCCTGATCAAGTGGTTCCCGGACAAGCGCGGCATGGCTACCGGCATGGCGATCATGGGCTTCGGCGGCGGCGCGATGGTTGGTGCCCCATTGGCCGCAGCGCTGATGGGCCACTTCGCCTCGCCAACCAGCGTCGGCGTGTGGCAGAGCTTCCTGGTGATGGCCGCGATCTATTTCGTGTTCATGATCGGCGGCGCACTGTCTTACCGCGTACCGCCAACTGGCTGGAAGCCTGAAGGCTGGACCGCTCCGGCGAAAAAAGCTTCGAACTCGATGATCACTCACCGTCACGTGCACGTGAATGTCGCGTGGAAAACCCCGCAATTCCGTCTGGTCTGGCTGGTGCTGTGCCTGAACGTATCGGCGGGTATCGGCATCCTCGGCATGGCTTCGCCACTGCTGCAGGAAGTGTTCGGCGGCAAACTGCTGGGTGTTGACGTGCCGTTCGGTCAGCTGGATGCCGGGCAACTGGCCTCAATCGCCGCGATTGCCGCCGGTTTCACTGGTCTGCTGAGCCTGTTTAACATCGGTGGCCGCTTCTTCTGGGCGTCGTTCTCGGATTACTTGGGCCGCAAAAACACCTATTTCGTGTTCTTCGCTCTGGGTTTTGCCCTGTATGCGTTGATCCCGAACCTCGGTCATCTGGGCAACGTTGCGCTGTTCGTGGCGGCGTTCTGCATCATCCTGTCGATGTACGGCGGTGGTTTTGCGACGGTTCCGGCGTATCTGGCCGACCTGTTCGGTACGCAAATGGTCGGCGCTATCCACGGTCGTCTGCTGACGGCGTGGGCGGCAGCTGGTGTGCTCGGTCCGGTGTTGGTGAACTACCTGCGTGAGTATCAGCTGAGCATCGGCGTGGAACGCGCGGCGGCTTACGACATCACCCTGTACATCCTCGCCGGCCTGCTGGTGCTGGGTTTCCTCTGCAACATGCTGGTACGGCCGGTGGCTGACAAGTACTTCATGACCGACGCTGAGCTGGCGGCCGAACAGGCACTGGGCCATGACAAAGGTGCTGACGCGACCACCGTGCTGGAATGGAAAGCCGCGCCGGGCAGCAAGCCGTTGGCGGTGGCTGCGTGGCTGGGGGTGGGTATTCCGTTGGCGTGGGGTGTGTGGGTGACCCTGCAGAAAACGGCGGTCCTGTTTCACTAAGTAATTGGTAAAACGCAGTACCCCTGTAGGAGTGAGCCTGCTCGCGATAGCGGTCTGACAGTCACAGAAATGTTGACTGTGAGGCCCTCATCGCGAGCAGGCTCACTCCTACAGTCGTTTCGGGGTGCCTGTAATGGCTTGTATGGACATGTCTACCCGCGACAGCCGGGGGTTCTATCCGTCTGCCATGTCACGTCTCGTGTTTCTGTTTCGGCCCCGCGTGCCTATAATGGCTGCCTTTTTCGCCCAATGATTTTGCGGAGCTGGTGATGGCCGAACGTA
>NZ_JBIUVJ010000022.1:0-6591 GCF_044742875.1 Pseudomonas sp. NPDC087817 | reverse complement strand
TCGCCCTTGCATTCGATATCGGTGTTCCTTTTCTTGAGCACATGCTGGATCAGATCGCCCGTCACGGGTTGATCGACCTGGATATTGAATGCAAGGGCGATCTGCATATCGACGACCACCATACGGTGGAAGACGTCGGTATCACTCTCGGCCAGGCCTTCGCCAAAGCCATCGGCGACAAAAAAGGCATCCGTCGCTACGGCCACGCCTACGTGCCGCTCGATGAAGCACTGTCGCGTGTGGTGATCGACTTCTCCGGCCGCCCAGGCCTGCAGATGCACGTGCCGTACACCCGCGCCACCGTGGGCGGTTTCGACGTCGACTTGTTCCAGGAATTCTTCCAGGGCTTCGTCAACCACGCACTCGTCAGCCTGCACATCGACAACCTGCGCGGCACCAATACCCACCACCAGATCGAAACCGTGTTCAAGGCTTTCGGCCGCGCCCTGCGCATGGCCGTGGAGCTGGATGAGCGCATGGCCGGGCAAATGCCATCGACCAAAGGCGTTCTGTAATGCAGACGGTTGCAGTTATCGATTACGGCATGGGCAACCTGCACTCGGTGGCCAAGGCCCTCGAGCACGTCGGTGCCGGCAAGGTGTTGATCACCAGCGATGCGGACGTGATCCGCGAAGCCGACCGCGTGGTATTCCCCGGCGTCGGTGCAATTCGCGATTGCATGGCGGAAATCCGTCGTCTCGGTTTCGACTCGCTGGTGCGTGAAGTCAGCCAGGATCGTCCATTTCTCGGCATCTGTGTCGGCATGCAAGCCTTGCTCGACAGCAGCGAAGAGAACGACGGCGTCGACTGCATCGGCCTGTTCCCGGGCGCGGTGAAGTTCTTCGGCAAAGACCTGCATGAGGACGGCGAACACCTGAAAGTCCCGCACATGGGCTGGAACGAAGTGAAACAGAAGGTCAGCCACCCGTTGTGGCATGACATTCCGGACATGGCGCGTTTCTACTTCGTGCACAGCTACTACATCGCCGCTGCCAACGCGCGTCAGGTGGTGGGCGGCGGTCATTACGGTGTCGATTTCGCCGCAGCGCTGGCCGAAGGCTCGCGCTTCGCCGTGCAGTTCCATCCGGAGAAGAGCCATACCCATGGCCTGCAATTGCTGCAGAACTTCGCGGCGTGGGACGGTCGCTGGTAATGGCTATCAAGAAGAAACCGCCGATCCTGACCCTCACTCCCGAGCAGGAGAGCGAGGCCAATCACAAGATCAAACGCTTCATGGAGGATCGATTCGAACTCGACCTCGGCTCGTTTGAAGCGGCGGAAATTCTTGAGCTGTTTACCCGCGAAATTGCTCCGCACTATTACAACAGGGCGATTTTCGATGTGCAGACCCACCTCAAGGAGCGGTTTGAAAGCATCGAAAGCGACCTGTGGGCGCTCGAAAAAAATTAAGAGCAGCGGCAAGCGTCAAGCTGCAAGCTGCAAGAGATAGACGCGCGTGCGCGCTTGCAGCTTATGGCTTGCAGCTTGCCGCTCTTTTGACGAAGGAAAAAGCATGCTGATTATTCCCGCTATCGATCTCAAAGACGGTGCCTGCGTACGTCTGCGCCAGGGCCGCATGGAAGATTCCACAGTGTTCTCCGATGACCCGGTGAGCATGGCTGCCAAGTGGGTGGAGGGCGGTTGCCGTCGTCTGCATCTGGTCGATCTGAATGGTGCGTTCGAAGGTCAGCCAGTCAACGGCGAAGTGGTCACCGCGATCGCCAAGCGCTACCCGACCCTGCCGATCCAGATCGGCGGCGGCATCCGTTCGCTGGAAACCATCGAGCATTACGTCAAGGCGGGCGTGAGCTACGTGATCATCGGCACCAAAGCCGTGAAAGATCCGGCGTTCGTCGCTGAAGCCTGCCGTGCGTTCCCGGGCAAGATCATTGTGGGTCTGGATGCCAAGGACGGTTTTGTCGCCACTGATGGCTGGGCTGAAATCAGCACCGTGCAAGTCATCGATCTGGCCAAGCAGTTTGAAGCCGATGGCGTGTCTTCGATCGTTTATACCGACATCGCCAAAGACGGCATGATGCAGGGCTGCAACGTGCCGTTCACCGCCGCACTGGCCGCTGCCACCAAGATCCCGGTGATCGCCTCCGGCGGCATCCACAATCTCGGTGACATCAAGTCGCTGCTCGACGCCAAGGCGCCGGGCATCATCGGTGCAATCACTGGCCGGGCGATCTACGAAGGCACTCTCGACGTCGCCGAAGCGCAAGCTTTCTGCGATTCGTACCAAGGCTGAGGACTGACCATGGCGCTGGCCAAACGCATCATCCCTTGCCTGGACGTGGACAACGGCCGGGTCGTCAAAGGTGTGAAGTTCGAGAACATCCGCGACGCCGGTGACCCGGTGGAAATCGCCCGTCGCTATGACGAACAGGGTGCTGACGAGATTACCTTCCTCGACATCACCGCAAGCGTCGATGGCCGCGACACCACGCTGCATACCGTTGAACGCATGGCCAGCCAGGTGTTCATCCCGCTGACCGTCGGTGGCGGTGTGCGTACCGTGCAGGACATCCGCAACCTGCTCAATGCCGGTGCCGACAAGGTTTCGATCAACACCGCTGCGGTGTTCAATCCGGAATTCGTTGGTGAAGCGGCGCAGCATTTCGGCTCGCAATGCATCGTCGTCGCCATCGACGCCAAGAAAGTCTCCGGCCCCGGCGAAACCCCGCGCTGGGAAATCTTCACCCACGGCGGCCGCAAGCCGACCGGCCTCGACGCGGTCGAGTGGGCGAAGAAAATGGAAGGCCTCGGCGCCGGTGAGATCCTGCTGACCAGCATGGATCAGGACGGCATGAAAAACGGCTTCGACCTCGGCGTGACCCGCGCCATCAGCGATGCACTGGGCATTCCGGTGATCGCTTCCGGCGGTGTGGGCAATCTGCAGCATCTGGCTGACGGCATCCTCGAAGGCCATGCCAGCGCCGTGTTGGCGGCGAGTATTTTCCACTTCGGCGAATACACCGTGCAGGAAGCCAAGGCGTATATGGCGCAACGCGGGATTGTGATGCGCTAAACCGTACAGGCCAGTGGACAGCATGGCGTACCCAAGGCACTCTTGGGCACGCCATGGATTTCGGTAGCCCGACATGATCAAACGCCTGCTTCTTGTTCTCGCCAGTGCCTGTGTGTTGCTGCTCAATACTGCCCGGGCCGAAAACAGTCCTGACACCGATCTGGTGCTCCTCACCGAAAACTTCCCGCCGTACAACATGGCCAAGAACGGCAAGAATTTCGCTCAGGGCGAGAACATCAACGGTATTGCCACCGACATCGTGCGCGAGATGTTCCAGCGCGCCGGCATCACCTACAGCCTGACCCTGCGTTTCCCTTGGGAGCGCGTCTACAAACTGGCCCTGGAAAACCCCGGTTACGGTGCGTTCGTGATGGCGCGGCTGCCGGATCGCGAAAAACTCTTCAAGTGGGTAGGCCCGATCGGCCCCGACGACTGGATCCTGTTGGCCAAGGCTGACAGCAAGATCACCCTCGAAACCCTCAATGACGCGCGCAAGTACCGGATCGGTGCCTACAAGGGCGATGCGATTGCCGAGACGCTGACCAAGCAGGGCTTGAAGCCAGTGGTCGTGCTGCGTGATCAGGACAATGCGAAGAAACTGGTCAACGGTCAGATCGATCTGTGGGCAACCGGCGATCCTGCCGGCCGTTATCTGGCGCGGCAGGATGGCGTGACCGGACTCAAGACCGTGCTGCGTTTCAACAGCGCCGAGCTGTATCTGGCGCTGAACAAGGACGTCTCCGACGAAGTTGTGGCCAAGCTTCAGGCTGCGCTCGATCAGTTGCGCAAAGAAGGCGTGGTTGACGACATCATGGCAAGGTATCTGTAGCGTTCGGCAAGTCTGGCTCCGGCTCTGGTAATGGCGCGGTGACCTCGTTGTCTGCCGATGACGTATCGATGATCGCCTGTACTGCCGGTTCAACCAAAGGCACAACAATTACTTCAGGCTCCGTCGGCGTGTATTGGCTGATGTGCAAGCTGTTGCCATCGGTGTAACTGACGTCGTCGGTAACGTGCGTACCGTCCGCGCGTAGCAGCACATAATCACTTTGCATCAGATAGACCCCTATCGAGCTGTTTTTTGCCATAACGGCAGCGACCTCGATTGGCGCGGGGTTGAGCCATTCATTCGACTGAATTTCGCACTGGGTAAAAGCATTGTTCAACCGCGCCGAAAACAGGAAAGGCTGGCGAGCGTTGCTTTGCCATTGAGCGCCGAACTCGATCGAGGTGAGCTGGGTGAAGGTGCGCAGGTTTTCCGATCTCTGGGCGCGGGGTGCCGTCCAGCGAATCGGTCTAGCGTCATCTTGGCCGTTCTTGCAATGGCCGACGAGCTGATAGTAATCCGTGCGTTGCAGAAGATAGAAAGGTGACTCTCGCAGTTGCTCGCGTCTGGAAAGCTGTGGGTCCTTCACCGCGAACCATGGAAGCCTAGCGGTCTGTGTGGGGTGTTCAGGTACCTGCGCACAGGGAGGTATTTCACTGTCGAGCACGGGCAAGGTGGGGGCAGGATTGACCTCGAGCGAAATCCGAATGCGCAGCGAATAGGCAAACAAGTTGTCGGGTCTGGAATAACCGCTACAGCCGACAAAGGTGCCGGGCACCAAGTAAATCTCATCCGCTGGTGCCGATGGCGGAATGGCGCTCCAGGTGCTGATGCTTTTTCGAGCGCCGCTGCTCCTGTCATTCCATGTCTGTTCACTGAGACCAGAAGCGATCACAAGGTCGGCACGGACACAGCGGACGGCGTTGAAAGAAGGTTTTTGATGGCCGTCGGAACATACCGATCCCAGCGCCACGTAACCTTCGGGAGGAACGGGGCGCCAGATCGCTCCGTCCTTTTTCGATCCCGATCCGGTGTCTTCCCAGATCAGTTCGTAGTCGACAGGCCGGCATAGTGCTTTGCCTTTGGCAGGATCTGCGCTGGGTGTATCAGCCTCGCAAACCACGGCCACGATATGCCTGCCAGTGATGTTGTCGTGGTTAT
The DNA here is from genome assembly GCF_044742875.1 of Pseudomonas sp. NPDC087817. Lineage (NCBI taxonomy): Bacteria > Pseudomonadati > Pseudomonadota > Gammaproteobacteria > Pseudomonadales > Pseudomonadaceae > Pseudomonas > Pseudomonas sp. NPDC087817. Next base: position 1,573 of record NZ_JBIUVJ010000022.1, on the reverse strand, counting down.
CAATGAGCACGTCGCCCAATGGAAAATAGCCGGGAAGCACATCAGCGGCCGGGGTCGGACGCCAGATCGCGGCCTTTTTTGCCCGTGAACCGTGGGTGTCCCAGATGCGGAGAAACTCCGTCGTGAAGTTGATCAGCAGGTTGTCGTGGCGGATGGGCTCCATTTGCCCGGCTGGCACAGCGGTATCGTCATGCGTCGTCATAGTCACTCCTGATAGTTGAAAGGCGACTCAGGGAGTCGCAACCTGTTGCAGGTCTAACTATCCGGATGTAGGCCCAACCTCTGGCGGTAACTATGTATTGCGTGGTGACCGCGTGTTACCGATACACGCCGTTTTTGCCATGACTGGCCATAGCGCGATTGCTGCGCACGCTGATCATTTGCTTGATGTCGATCCATTCGATGCCCTGAGCCTTGAGCTTGGGCAGCTCGCGCTCCAGCACAGCGAGGGTCTGCGGGTACGGATGGCCGATCATCACCGCCGATCCTTGTTTGTGCGCCAGGCTGATCGCCGTCTGCAATTGGGTGAAAATTGCCGCTTCGGTGCGCTCGTCATCGAGAAACACATCCCGCGACACGCTCGCCAGATCGATCTTCTGCGCCTGTTGCGCCGCCACGGTTTGCGCACTGGTGCGGCTGTCGACGAAGAACTTGTGGCGGCGCTGCAATTCAGCCATCAACCACGCCATCGCCACTGGTTGCGCGGTCATGCGGCTGCCCATGTGGTTATTGATGCCGGCGGTGTAGGGGACCATTTTGAAAGCGGCGTTGAGGCGTTTTTCAAGTTCTTCGATGGGCAGTTCGGGGTGCCAGGCATACGGCCCGGTGGCCGGGTCCATGGGCATGTGCAGGATCACGATTTTGCCGGCGCGATGGGCTTCCCGGGCGAATTCGGTGGCGTGCGGGGTGTCGGGCATGATCGCCGTGGTCACCGGACCGGGCAAGGCCAGCACGCGGCGATCCCGGGGCAGGTTTTGCCCCAGGTCATCGATGATCAGTGTCAGGTAGGCTTTGTGAGGTGTCGAACCAGCGGGCTCTGCATAAGCAGCACCCGCCAGACAGCACAACAGAACGAAGACGAAACGCAGAGACATCCTCAGCGGCCGGACGTAATGCTCAGCCCTTTGAGCAGGCTCAGGGCCTGGGCCAGTTGGTAATCGTCATCCTGCGGCATGGCCTTGGCCTTGGCGCCGGAACCGGTCGGTTTGTCGGCGCCGCCGTTGCCATTGCCTAGGTGACCCTGCAGGTCGGCTTCCTTGAAGTAGTCGCCGTCCGCTTCGTTGGTGATCTTCGCCTTGCGCACTTCGATGTCCGGAACGATGCCCTGGGCCTGGATCGAACGGCCATTCGGCGTGAAGTACAACGCCGTGGTGATCTTCAGTGCGCGGTCGTTGTTCAGCGGCAGCACGGTTTGTACCGAGCCCTTGCCGAAACTGGTGGTGCCCATGACCACGGCGCGTTTCTGATCCTGCAGGGCGCCGGCGACGATGTCCGATGCCGAGGCGCTGCCTCCTTTGATCTTCAAGACGATCGTAATCGATTCTCTTATGTCCTTGTCGTTTGCGGTTTATTT
>NZ_JBIUVJ010000021.1:0-73508 GCF_044742875.1 Pseudomonas sp. NPDC087817 | reverse complement strand
CATCTCAAAATAGATATAAGGGGAATTAGAGTGAACAAGTCGGAACTGATTGATGCTATCGCTGCATCCGCTGATATCCCGAAAGCTGCTGCTGGCCGTGCGCTGGACGCTGTAATCGAATCCGTCACTGGCGCTCTGAAGGCTGGCGACTCCGTTGTTCTGGTTGGTTTCGGTACTTTCTCCGTGACTGACCGTCCGGCTCGTACCGGTCGTAACCCTCAGACCGGCAAGACTCTGGAAATCCCGGCTGCCAAGAAGCCAGGTTTCAAAGCCGGTAAAGCATTGAAAGAAGCTGTTAACTAAGTTTCAGGTTTTTACCCATCCGGGTCGGGGTCATGCCTGACTTGGCAGCGGAGCGGTAGCGCAGGTGGCTGAAACAGCTGCCTGTAACGCCGGGATCGAGGGTTCGAGCCCTGTCCGCTCCGCCAGTTACGAGAAGGCGCATCCTCGGATGCGCCTTTCTTCTATCCGGATTCTACCCACGCTCCACGGTTGCCTAATTTTGAAGTTCAACCGTTTCTGGGGGACGCATGCTGCAGAATATCAGGGACAATTCACAAGGCTGGATTGCCAAGACCATTATCGGAGCCATCATTTTGCTGATGGCGTTGACCGGTTTCGACGCCATTTTCCAGGCCGCCACTCACAAGAATGAGGCGGCCAAGGTCAACGGTGAAGAAATCAGCCAGAACGAGCTGAGCCAGGCCGTTGATATGCAACGCCGTCAGCTGATGCAACAGTTGGGCAAGGACTTCGATGCTTCTTTGCTTGACGAGAAAATGCTCCGCGAATCGGCCCTCAAGGGGCTGATCGATCGCAAGCTGCTGCTGCAAGGCGCAGAACAATCGAAATTCGCTTTCTCCGAAGGCGCGCTGGATCAAGTGATTCTGCAGACACCTGAATTCCAGGTCGACGGCAAGTTCAGCTCCGAGCGTTTCGACCAGGTGATCCGTCAACTGGGTTACAGCCGTATGCAGTTCCGCCAGATGCTGGCTCAGGAAATGCTGATCGGCCAACTGCGCGCCGGTGTGGCGGGCAGCGGTTTTGTCACTGACGCCGAAGTGATGGCATTCGCCCGTCTGGAAAAACAGACCCGTGATTTCGCTACGCTGAACATCAAGGCTGACCCGGCTGCGGTCAAACTGACCGACGACGAAGTCAAGGCTTACTACGATGAACACGCCAAGGAGTTCATGACTCCGGATCAGGTGATCATCGACTATGTAGAGCTGAAGAAGTCTTCGTTCTTCGATCAGGTCGCCGTCAAGGACGAAGACCTGCAGGCGGCGTATCAAAAAGAGATCGCCAACCTGTCGGAGCAGCGTCGTGCCGCGCACATTCTGATCGAAGTGAACGACAAGATCACCGAAGCTCAGGCCAAAGCGAAGATCGAAGAAGTCCAGGCGCGTCTGGCCAAGGGCGAGAAGTTCGAAGCGCTGGCCAAGGAGTTCTCGCAGGACCCGGGTTCGGCCAACAATGGTGGCGACCTCGGTTATGCCGGTCCTGGCGTCTATGACCCTGCCTTCGAAAAAGCTTTGTACGCTTTGGCCAAAGATCAGGTGTCGGAGCCGGTGCGCACCGACTTCGGTTACCACTTGATCAAACTGTTGGGTGTGGAAGCGCCTGAAGTGCCAACGCTGGCCAGCCTGAAAGACAAGCTGACCCGCGAGTTGAAAGCAGCGCAGGTCGAGCAACGTTTCGTCGAAGCGACCAAGCAACTGGAAGACTCCGCGTTCGAAGCATCTGACCTGGCTCAGCCAGCGGCGGATCTGAAGCTGACCGTGCACACCTCCAAGCCGTTTGGCCGTGAAGGTGGTGAAGGTGTTGCGGCTAACCGTGCCGTGGTCACTGCCGCATTCAGCACTGAAGTGATTGATGAAGGTGCCAACAGCACCGCCATCGAACTGGATCCGGAAACTGTGATTGTGCTGCGCTCCAAGGAGCATCTGAAGCCTGCGCAACTGCCTCTGGAAAGCGTGAGTGCGGCGATTCGCACCCAGCTGACCAAAGAGCACGCCAGCGCTGCTGCCAAGACCAAGGCCGAGAAGCTGATCGCCGATCTGCGCGATGGCAAGGCGCCGCTGGACAAGGCTGTTGAAGGGCAGAATTGGAAAACCACTGAAGCGGCCACTCGTGGTCAGGAAGGGGTTGATCCTGCTGTGTTGCAAGCGCTGTTCCGTATGCCGAAACCGGCTGCCAAGGACAAACCGACGTTCAGCAGCGTGACTCTGCCGGATGGCAGTCTGATGATCGTGCGTCTGAATGGCGTTAACGAAGCGGCTGCGCCGACGGATGAAGAGAAGGTTCAGTACCGTCGCTTCCTGGCGTCGCGTGAAGGTCAGCAGGACTTTGCGGCGTATCGCAAGCAGTTGGAGAGTCAGGCTGACATCAAGAAGTTCTGATGTTTGACTGAGATTTGATAAGGGAGCCCCGGCCGATTGGTCGGGGCTTTTTTATTGGGCGGGTGATTGTTGGTGGATCCGTTGCTGTGGGTGTGGCTGATTAGGGTTCCGCCCTTACGGCGGGTCACTTTTTCCAGACGCCGAAAAAGTAACCAAAAAGGCTTTACCCTGACGTACGGCCCTCGCTGTGGCTCGGGTCCCTTCGCTCCGGGGTTCATCCGGGGCATCGCCTCCGGTTTGCTTCGCTGCACCTCCTCTCGATGTCCTCCCCGGATGAACCCCTCCGCTCAGCCTGCCGACGGGCCTTTTAAGATCAAGAGCGGTACTCGAGCTAACGCTCATTGTGTTGAGTGGTGAAGGTCAAAAGCGGTACTTGAGCTAACGCTCATTGTGTTGAGTGGGGCGGCATGCGCCGCGTTTTGGGTGTATTCATTTCTTTGTGGGAGCTGGCTTGCCAGCGATGGCGGCCTGACAGCCGACCAATTTCTGGCTGGTGAACCTGGTTCAAACTGTGGGAGGGGACTTGCTTCCGAAGGCAGTGTTACGGCCACTAATTTCTGGCGGGTATTCTCATGCTCTTTAGGAGCTGCCGAAGGCTGCGATCTTTTGACTTTGACGTTGTGATGATCAAAGGATCGTGGCCTGCGGCAGCCCTACACAGGGAATCTCGGCATCGCCGGGGGATATCCGGTCGGGTGTTGCGAGGGTATTTAAACCATTGAGCATTATGCCGCTCGTGGAAAGCCATGGTGTCGGGCATTGGTAGCGGCATAGAAGGTCGAGACCAGCAGCACCGCGACGATCCACGGAAAGTGCTCGACCCCCACGCTGTCCAGCAGCAGTCCACCCGCCAGTCCACCTCCGGCTATGCCGACATTCCACAGCGTGACCAGCATCGACTGGGCGGTGTCGGCGGCGTCCTTCGCGGCTTTCGCTGAAGCGGTTTGCAGCAGCGAGGGCATGGCGCCGAATGCCAGTCCCCACACGGCTGTGGCGATGTAGACCACGCTTGGCGATTCGCGCCAGATGCCCAGGGCGATGGCTGCAAGCATGAAGAGGATTGCGCTGATCAGCACCAGTTCGCGCAGCCAGCGGTCGATCAGGCTGCCGACGATCCACAGGCTCAGTACTGACGCCACGCCGAATGCCAGCAACACCCGGTCGATTTCACCGCCCAATCCTGACGGTTGCAGGAATGGCGCGATGTAGGTGTACAGAAGATTGTGTGCAACCACGTAGGACAGGGTTACGAACAGCACCGGTCGCACGCCTGGCAGGGTGAAGACCTGACGCAGTGGCAGGCGTTTGCCGGCACGCTCGCCTGGGAAGTCTGGCACTTGCCAGCGTACCCAGATCACCAGCAGCACGGTCAATGCGGTCATGATTGCGAAGCTCAGACGCCAGCCAATCAGGGTGCCGAGCAGGGTGCCGGCGGGGATTCCCAGGGACAGTGCAATCGGTGCGCCGAGCATGGCCACGGTGATCGCGCGACCTTGCAGGTGTGGGGCGACCATTCGGCTTGCGTATCCGGCGAGCAGGGCCCAGAGCAGGCCGGCAAACACGCCGGCGATGAACCGTGCAGTCAGGGTCAGCCAGTACAGCTCAGACACGGCGGTAATGCTGTTGGCAATGGCAAAGCCGCCGATGGCGGACAGCAGCAGTGGTCGGCGACGCCAGCCGCGAGTGGCGATGGTCAGCGGTATGGCGGCGACGATCGAGCCGATGGCGTAGAGCGTGACCAGTTGCCCGATCAGCGCTTGAGAGACATTCAGGCCGCTGCTCATTTGTGGCAACAGGCCGGCCGGCATGGCTTCGGTCATTACTGTGATGAAACCGGCGGTCGCCAGCGCCAGTAACGCGGCGAGCGGTAAGCGTTCGCCGGTTGCGGATGGATTATCGAGCGTAGTGCAGGTGAGTGGTGCGTCGTTCATGAGCCAGCATCCCTGTGCAGAGTTGACGAGGGACACAGGGTAGAGCGCTGCGCATTGGCGAAAAACAGGTTATGGTTCCGAACATATCGGACATGGATGTCGTCAATGGAGGGTTGGTATGGATAGCCTGGGCAGTATTTCGGTGTTTGTTCAGGTCGCCGAAACGCGCAGTTTTACTGAGGCTGGCCGGTTGCAAGGGGTGTCGTCTTCGGCGGTGGGTAAAAGCATTGCGCGACTTGAGGCGCGGCTGAACGTACGGCTGTTTCATCGCACCACACGCAGTGTCACGCTGACCAGCGAGGGCGCACTGTTTCTCGAGCGTTGCCGCAAGATCCTCGCCGAGGTCGAGGCGGCTGAGTTCGAGCTGTGCGATGCCGCTTCGCAGCCCCACGGCAAGTTGCGGATCAGCCTGCCGCAGGTGCATGGGCTGGTGATGCCGGTCATGAACGAATTCATGACGCTGTACCCACAGATCGAACTGGATCTGGATCTGACTGATCGCATGGTCGACGTGGTGGAGGAGGGTTTCGATGCCGTCATCCGTACCGGCAAGCCGCGTGATTCACGGCTGATGGCACGACCGTTGGGCGAGTTTCATATGGTGTTGGTGGCCAGCCCGGCTTATTTGCAGCAACGCGGTGTGCCACAAACCCCCACCGAGCTGGCGACTCACGCATGTTTACGCCACACCTTCCATGCCACCGGCAAACTGGAGCCGTGGCCCTTGCGTAGAGAACCCTTCACCGCAGAGCCGATATTGCCGGCGCGGCTGGTCAGCACGTCCATTGAGGCCGTTGCCCACGCGGCATTCGCCGGCATGGGCATTGCCTGCCTGCCGGATTTCATGACCCATGAAGCGGTCGCGCAGGGACGCCTGCAGCGGGTGCTGGACGCGTATCTGGAGCACACCGGGCAGTTTTGGGTCTTGTGGCCGTCGAGCCGCCATGCCACCGCCAAATTGCGGTTTTTCATCGATCATTTATCGAGGCGACTTTTTCCCGACGCCGAAGGTCGATAGAGTTGTAACCGTTTTAAGACACTAATCCATACGCCGCGGGGTCACGATCTGTTGCACAATACGCCCCGGACTGTTTTCCCTCAGGATGTTCAATGTTGATTTCCACTCCCATGCGTGTTGTCGGGTTGGCGCTGTTGTTGACCGCTGTTGCCGGCTGTTCGAAAGACAAGCCGATGTATGAGCATGAAAACTTCGATGACTCCGGTACGTTCTCGCGCAATTATCCGGTGACTGACACCGCCAGTTGCGAAGCGGCACGCCGGGCGTTGCTCAGTCAGGGCTACATCATCACCAGCAGCGACCCGAAACTGGTCAGCGGCCACAAGAGCTTCCAGCAGACCGGCGAAACGCACCTGGAAATCAGTTTCAACGTGGTCTGTGCCGAAGATGCCAGTGGCAAGCATCACGCCACGGTGTTCGCCAACGCCCTGCAGGATCGCTACGCACTGAAGAAGACCAACAATTCGGCCAGTCTGGGTGTCGGTGTGCTCGGCTCGGTGTCGATGCCGATCGGCTCGTCGGACGATTCGATGGTCAAGGTCGCCAGTGAAACGGTGACGGCGCAGAAGTTCTATGAGCGCTTCTTTACCCTGGTCGAGCAGTTCTTGCCGGCAGAGACGAAGAAAGCGGCGCACATCGAAGAGAAACCCAAGACCGACCTGGGCGTACCTGAGCCGAAAGCGGCTCCGGCGAATCTGGCGCCGGCTGCTGAAACCGCTCCTGCACCGGCAGCCCCGGCCGTGACCGCACCAGCTCCCGTCGAGACCGCCCCGGTCAGTTCCGAACCGGTTGCGCCGCCAGTGGACGCTACGCCGATCACTCCGGCACCAAGCGCAGAACCTGCGCCGACCACGGAAACCATCACGCCACCGGCTAATCCGACGAACATCCCACCGCCGTCCGAGCCGATTCCGGCGTTGCCTGCCAACGGCCAATAAGCCAGAGCCGGGCACCCTCCTGTGGGAGCGGGCTTGCTCGCGAAAGCGGTTGATCAGTCACATCGATGTCGTATGTGCCGACGCTTTCGCGAGCAAGCTCGCTCCCACAGTGGTTTCAGGTCTTCTTGAAAAATCCCATGATAAATTCCTGACCGCCTGCGACGTTTTATCCATGAAGGTCGCGTTTCACTATTCCTTCATACGGGCAAGATATGCTCGGGACACAAACGAAGAGAGCAGTAGGGGAATACACAATGGACGACTATCAAGAAGAACTGCTCGAATACCAGGCCTTTGAGCTGGATCCGCCAGAGCCTGCGGAAGATGCGACCGAGCTTTGATCTTTTGCTTGCAGCTAGCCGCTAGTAACTCGCAGCTTCACGCTGTTTTGCGATGACTGCGGCGGAATTCGCCAGGCGTCTGGCTGCTCCAGCGCTTGAACGCTCGCTGGAACGCTTCGGCTGAAGCAAACCCCAGCAGGTAAGCGATCTCGCCGAACGCCAGTTCTGTGTCGCGGATGTAGGTCATCGCCAGATCACGCCGAGTGTCATTGAGGATCGCGCGAAACTGTGTGCCTTCCTCGGCCAGTTTGCGCCGCAAGGTCCAGGTCGGCAGCTTCAGGCGTGCTGCCACTTCCTCCAGATCCGGTTCCCGCCCACCGTTGAGCAAAGGCCCGAGCAATTGCGTGATGCGTTCGCGCAGGCTGCGGGTGCGGGTCAGTTGTTCCAGTTCCCGTTCACACAGTTGCAGCAAGTGCCGCCAGGTACTCGGGCAGTGCTCGGGGTTGCGCTGGGCGAGGCTGCTCAGGCTCAGGCGCAATTGGTTGCGTTCGGCGCCGAACTGAATCGGGTTATCTCCCAGGGTTGCATAGGCATCGCGATATTCCGGTTCATCGAATTCGATGTCGATGCGCTCGGCGCGCAATGGTTCGCGACCGACGCTGGATAACTGGTGCAACCAGCCAGCGATGATCGAGTCCACCACAAAGCGGTTGTAGGCGTTGTACGGGCTGATCGAATAGAAGCGCAACCAAGCACCGTTGGCGTCTTCGTGGAAACTCGACTGGCCGCGATAATTGGAACCGTACAACGGCTCGAAACGGATCAGGCAGCGGGCCGCTTCACGCACCGTCGGCGCCTGCGCGGCGGTCACACCGGCCAGTCCCGCCTGGCTCAATCGGCTGAGCTGGCCCATGCGCAGGCCCAATGCCGGATCGTCCGTCAGTTGAATCGCGCTATGGCCCAGACGCATATAACGCGGAATCGACAGCCGTGCTCCGGCCTCGGCCAAACGAGCGGCATCCAGACCGTATTGCTCAAGCAGCGGCTGGGGATCGGTGCCATGACTGCGCACGGCATCGGCGAGGCTATGCACGAAACCTACCGACAGATCCCCGAGGCGCATCGGTAGCGGCTTCATCATTTACAACCAGATATTCAGCAAACGGGCGCCACGGGCTTCGCCATCGGCGAACTGCTGACCGTTGCTGCTGAGAAAACTTTGACCGGAGCTCGACAGGTCCCAGAACTGCCCGCGCAGAAACACGCTCATGCCGGCAATCGCGCGGCTGCTGGGCGGTTGCGCGGTCAGGGTCAGGCGATGCCATGCCTGACCTTCGCTGACCTCACCGGGCTTGAGGCTGACCGAACTCGGTGTGCTCGACCCCTTATAGCCACGCCACGGCTTGTCCCACGTGCCATGGCCAAACACCTGCGCCGGTACCGCAACCAATTGCGCGCCTTGCTCGTCGAGTTTGCGATAGTTGTCCGGATACCAGCTGTCGCTGCCGATCAGCACGCCGAGGCGCCCGGCCGGGGTGTCGACGACGTTGATTGTCTGTTCACCGGCCTGAATCACATCACGCTGATCGAACACCGAATGCATCTGCCGTTGCGGTTGGCCGAGGGGCACACCGTCGCGACCGAATACCACGCTGCTGTTATAGAGCGCGCCGCTGCCGGGTTTTAGCTGACCATCACGGATGCTGGGCTCGGGCAGCACGATCGAGCCGGCTACCAGCGTCACCTGAAATTCCTTGGCCAGACCACCGAACAGGGCCTGGTAATCCTTGGCCATGGATCGCGACTTCATGCGCAGGTGCGCGTCGTTGACGCGGTCGCTGCCCTTGGCGCTGAGCCAGGCGCGGGCGAATAACAGTGGATTGCTCGCCGCCAGCCAGTTCATCGCTTCGGCGAGGCTTGGCGCCTGATACAACTCATCTTTCTCGCCGCTGATCATCAGCCAGGTGCCGATGTGTTCCGGCAACACCACCACGGTTTTGTCGTTCAACAGGCCCTGATCCTGCGCTTGCTGCAGATAGGCCGCGAGTTTGCGGTGCAGGCGCTCGGGGCTCTGATAATCGGTAGGGAACAGTTCGGGCTGAATGCCCAGCAGATTGCCACGGTCGGCCGGTGTGCCTTGGTCGACCGCCAGTTTGATGCGCAAGTCCGACAGGTAATGTCCCGCCGGCCGGTCTGCCGCCCACATGGCGTAGGTGGTCAGGGTGGCCACGATGGCCATGGAGAAAAACAGGTACAGAAGTTTGCGCATGAAAACCAACAACAGCCGGGTACAGGGTGTGGCGACTAGGGTAGGGCCCATGGCGCTGGTTGCCAAGGGGCGCTGCGCATTTTGATCATTAACTTGTCAGTTACGGTCATTGAGTGACAGCGATGCGACTCTTAGTCTGTCGAACATGACTGACGGGGGACGCAGAACTCCCGCAATTTTTCCGTGATCGCTCGTTGTGGAGTTACCGATGACCACCGCTCATTACCCGCACCTGTTGGCCCCGCTGGACCTGGGATTCACCACGCTGCGCAACCGCACCCTGATGGGCTCGATGCACACTGGTCTTGAAGAGAAACCGGGCGGCTTCGAGCGCATGGCGGCGTACTTTGCCGAACGTGCCCGTGGCGGCGTCGGCCTGATGGTGACTGGCGGTATCGGCCCGAACGATGAGGGCGGCGTGTATTCCGGCGCGGCCAAGCTGACTACCGAGGAAGAAGCGCTCAAGCACCGCATCGTCACCCGCGCGGTGCATGAAGCGGGCGGCAAGATTTGCATGCAGATCCTCCACGCCGGACGTTATGCCTACAGCCCGAAACAAGTTGCGCCAAGTGCGATTCAGGCGCCGATCAATCCGTTCAAGCCCAAAGAGCTGGACGAGGAAGGCATCGAAAAGCAGATCAGCGATTTCGTCACCTGTTCGGTACTGGCGCAGACCGCCGAGTACGACGGCGTCGAGATCATGGGCTCGGAAGGTTATTTCATTAACCAGTTCCTCGCCGCGCACACCAACCACCGCACCGACCGTTGGGGTGGCAGCTACGAAAACCGTATGCGCCTGCCGGTGGAGATCGTGCGTCGCGTCCGCGAAGCGGTCGGCCCGAACTTCATCATCATCTTCCGTCTGTCGATGCTCGATCTGGTCGAGGGCGGCAGCACCTGGGACGAGATCGTCACCCTGGCCAAAGCCATCGAGCAGGCAGGCGCGACCATCATCAACACAGGTATCGGCTGGCACGAGGCGCGGATCCCGACCATCGCCACCAAAGTGCCGCGTGCGGCATTCAGCAAGGTCACGGCCAAGCTGCGCGGTTCGGTGAACATTCCGCTGATCACCACCAACCGCATCAACACCCCGGAAATCGCCGAGCAGATTCTGGCCGAGGGCGATGCCGACATGGTTTCGATGGCGCGGCCGTTCCTCGCCGACCCGGACTTCGTCAACAAGGCTGCCGAAGGCCGTGCCGACGAAATCAATACGTGCATCGGCTGCAACCAGGCGTGCCTCGACCACACCTTCGGCGGCAAGCTCACCAGTTGCCTGGTCAACCCGCGTGCCTGCCACGAAACCGAGCTTAACTATTTGCCGGTGCAGCAGATCAAGAAAATCGCCGTGGTCGGTGCCGGCCCTGCCGGGTTGTCCGCCGCCACCGTGGCGGCCGAGCGCGGCCATCAGGTGACCTTGTTCGATTCGGCCAGTGAGATTGGCGGCCAGTTCAACATCGCCAAGCGTGTGCCGGGCAAAGAGGAATTTTTTGAAACCCTGCGCTACTTCAAACGCAAGTTGCAGACCACCCATGTCGAGGTGTGCCTGAACACCCGCGTCGATGTGGCGAAACTGGTGGAAGGCGGTTACGACGAGATCATCCTCGCCACCGGTATTGCGCCGCGTGTGCCGGCGATTCCGGGCGTCGAGAATGCCAAGGTATTGAGCTATCTCGACGTGATCCTTGAGCGCAAGCCGGTCGGCAAGCGTGTCGCGGTGATTGGCGCTGGCGGTATCGGTTTCGATGTGTCGGAATTCCTTGTCCATCAAGGTGTGGCCACCAGCCAGGATCGCGCCGCGTTCTGGAAGGAGTGGGGCATCGACACTCACCTTGAGGCACGGGGTGGTGTCGCCGGGATCAAACCTGAGCCACATGCACCGGCCCGCGAAGTGTTCCTGTTGCAGCGCAAAAAAACCAAGGTCGGCGACGGTCTGGGCAAGACCACCGGCTGGATTCATCGCACAGGTCTGAAGAACAAGCAGGTGCAGATGCTCAACAGCGTTGAATACCTGAGCATCGACGACGAAGGCCTGCACATCCGTATCGGCGAAACCGGCGAGCCGCAGGTGTTGGCGGTGGACAACATTGTGATCTGCGCGGGCCAGGATCCGTTGCGTGAGCTGCACGACGGGCTGGTGGAGGCCGGGCAGAACGTGCACCTGATCGGCGGTGCGGATGTCGCGGCCGAGCTGGATGCCAAACGGGCGATCAACCAGGGCTCGCGTCTGGCGGCCGAACTCTGATTTCCCAGGCCTAGCGTGCCAATGGCTATCGCGAGCAGGCTCACTCCTACAGGTGGACGCATTTCAAATGCAGGAGTGAGCCTGCTCGCGATGGCTGCTTATGAGCGACTAGAATGCTGGCTCTGTCCAGATCGAATCGCCGCTCATGTTTTTGCCTCCCTCCGATTGGCTACACCAAGCCCCCCTCGAACCACTTCATCTGGACTGGCTCACTGCCGCCAATCTTGAAGTGGCGATCCTGCGCCTGGATCAGATCGATCCGCTGATCAGCGGCAACAAGTGGTTCAAGCTCACCGAGCATCTCAAGGCTGCCGAACGGGCCGGTGCCGAAGGCATCATCAGCCTCGGCGGCGCACATTCCAATCATCTGCATGCGCTAGCGGCGGCGGGCAAACGGCTAGGCTTCAAAACGGTCGGGCTATTGCGTGGGCATGCGCAGGAAACGCCCACGGCGAGGGATTTGCAGGCGTTCGGCATGCAGCTGCATTGGCTGGGTTACGGCGGTTATCGGGCGCGGCATGAACCGGGGTTCTGGGCACCGTGGCAGGCGCAATATCCGACGCTGTTTGCGGTGCCAGAGGGCGGCGGTGGATTGCCGGGGGCGTTGGGCTGCGCGGCGCTGAAGCTTCAGGTGGACGCGCAATTGGCGAATCTCGGCTGGAGCGATTACCACGGATGGTGGCTCGCATGTGGCACCGGAACCACTTTGGCGGGGCTGGTGCTGGCGGAGGCGGGTGCGCATCCGGTGTATGGCGCGCTGGCGGTGCCGGAGGATCATGGGGTGGCGCCTCAGATCAAGGCAGTCCTCCACGAAGCTGGAATGGCCAATACAGGGTATGAATTGATTGATGCCAGTCGTGGCGGTTTTGCCAAGGTCGATGCCGGGCTGCTTGAGTTTATCGACCGTAGCCAGCAGGCGAGCGGTATGCTGCTGGAGCCGCTTTACACCGGCAAGGCGTTGCTGGCGCTAAAGAGCCACGTCGAGGCGGGCAGATTTGCCAGCGGCACTCGGCTGATTTTCGTGCATACCGGCGGATTGCAGGGGCGACGGGGATTCGACCGCGTCCCCTGATTGCAGCGTATCTCTGTCATGAGGGGATTTATTGTGGCGAGGGGATAAATCCCCTCACCACAGGGAATCCAGCATGTTCCAAAAGCGTTTCAGCCGCGTTTGGGCATCATCCGCAACAGCGTGTTATCCCTCACCACGTAATGGTGATAGATCCCCGCCAGCGCGTGCAGCCCGATCAGCCAGTAACCGATAGTGGCGATCAGCACGTGCCAGCCTTCCACTTGTTTGGCGAACGCTTTGTCCTCACCCACCAGCAGCGGCAGATCAAACCCGTAGAACATCACCTGATGCCCTTCGGCGCTGGTGATCAACCAGCCGAGAATCGGCATGCTGATCATGAACAGGTACAGCGCCCAGTGCATCAGTCGAGCCAGCACGGTTTGCCATTGCGGCGAAGCAGGAAAAATCTGCGGGGCGGGGCCGACGCTGCGGGCCAGCAGGCGAAACCACACCAGCACGAACACGGTCAGGCCGAGCATGTAGTGGGCTTCCTTGATGAGCGTGCGCCCTCCACTGCCCTTGGGGAACAGGCCGCGCAATTCCATGCTGGCGTACACCAGCACCAACAACACCAGCATCAGCCAGTGCAGCAGAACCGATACGGTGCTGTAGCGAGATTCGGAGCTTGTCCACGGCATACGGTGTTTCCTCACAGATCCGGGTCGAAAACAGCCGTTCTTGCGCGACGGCATGCCTTAACTGTAATTCGCTTTGGCGGATTTGCTTGAGACTGATCGGCCTTTCAATGCGCTGGGTCAGGGGGATGGACAATAAAAAAACGCCAGTGTCGGGCAGACACTGGCGTTTTGGCTTTGAGCTCAGACGGTGATCAACTCGATTGCGGCATCTCGCCATTGCCCAGACGCTTGTTGATGTCGGCGATCACTTCCGGCAGATCGCTGATGGTGTCGATCATGTAATGCGGGCGCGAACTTTCGAACAGGGCGTGGATGCGCTTGCGCTCGCTGGCCAGTTCGTCGCTGCCCAGCGCACGGAAACCGGCGTAATCGAGCCCCAACGCGTTGCCGGAACAGATCAGCGCCACGGTCCACATCCCGGCGCGACGGCCTTCGAGGATGCCCGGGACGGTGTCGTCGATTTTCACGCAAGCGGCGACATCGTCAATACCCAGGGCAATCACGTTGGCCAGTGCCTGCGCCGGCCATGGGCGACCATTGGGTACTTCGTCGGTGGCGACTACGTGATCGGCGACGTAGCCGTTGCTGGCGGCCAGCGCCACGACTTTGTCCATCACCTGTTTCGGGTAGCCGGAGCAGGAACCGATCTTGATGCCCTGTTGGCGCAGGTTGGCAATGGTCTCCAGCGCGCCGGGAATCAGCGCCGAGTGCTCGGCGATTTTCTCGATTTGCAGGGGCATGAAGCGGTTGTAGATGGCGGTGACGTCATCGTCGGTCGGGGTGCGGCCGAACGCTTTGCGATAACGCTCGGCGACTTGTGGCTGATCGCACAGAGTGCGGATGTGATCCCACTTGCCCATGCCCATTGGCCCGCGGGCTTCTTCGATGGAGACTTGGACGTCGAACTCGGCAAAGGCTTCGACGAAAATCTGCGTGGGTGCGAACGAGCCGAAATCGACCACGGTGCCGGCCCAGTCGAGGATGGCGGCTTGCAGCTGGGTTGGGTTGGTGTAGTTCATGGCAAAGATTCCTATGAGAACAAGCTATTCAAAAGGTTCGGCGATCCTGTGGGAGCGGGCTTGCCCGCGATGGGGCACTTTCAGTCGACATTTATGCTGAATGTCATACCGCTATCGCGGGCAAGCCCGCTCCCACAGGGATCAAGTCGGATCAGATTTCGAGGACTTCCATCTCGCGCAGTACTTCGCCCACTGCCGCGACGGCCTGGCGCATTTCGTCCGGGCTGACGTGACCAATGCAGCCAACGCGGAAGGTTTCGACCTGGGTCAGTTTGCCGGGGTAGAGGATGTAACCCTTGGCCTTGACCCGTTCGTAGAAATCCTTGAACTGGTAACGCGGATCTTTCGGTGCATGAAACGTGGCGATGATCGGCGCCTGAATGGCCGCCGGCAGGAAGCTGCGCAAACCCAGCTTGCCCATCTCTTCCATCAGGGCCTGACAGTTGGCGACGTAGCGCGCGTGCCGTGCCGGCAGGCCGCCTTCTTCGTTGTATTGCAGCAGGGCTTCGTGCAGCGCCGCGACCACGTGGGTCGGCGGAGTGAAGCGCCACTGGCCGGTTTTTTTCATGTAGGCGTGCTGGTCGAACAGGTCCATCGCCAGCGAATGCGAATTGCCGGCCGCCGCAGCCAGCGACTCTTTGCGAGCGAAAACAAAACCCATCCCCGGCACGCCTTCCAGGCATTTGCCGGACGCGGCGATCAGCGCATCGAACGGCACGTGCTGCGCATCCACCGGCAGTGCGCCGAAGGAACTCATGGCATCGATGATCAGACGTTTGCCGTGTTGCTGAACAACCTGGGCGATCTCTGGCAACGGATTGAGGATGCCGGTGCTGGTTTCGCAGTGAATCAAGGCGACGTGGGTGATGGAGACGTCGGCGCGCAGCAGACGATCGACGTCAGCAGCGGTGGTCGGTTCGTCTTCAGCGGTTTCGAAGGTACTGAAAGATCGGCCGAGCACTTCGCAGATCTTCGCCAGACGCTTGCCATAAGCGCCGTTGATCAGCACCAGCACTTTGCCGTCGCGTGGCACCAGTGTGCCGATGGCCGCTTCAACCGCGAAGGTGCCGCTGCCTTGCAGGGGCACGCATTCATGGGTCGCGGCGCCATTGAGGATCGCCAGCAGTTGTTCGCAAAGGCTGGCGGTCAGTTGATTGAAGCGGTCATCCCATGACCCCCAGTCGACCATCATCGCCTGGCGGGTGCGGGCCGAAGTGGTCAACGGGCCGGGAGTGAGCAGGATGGGTTCGGCGATACTCATTCGTGTGTCCTCGGATTGCGCTGGGGGATGAAGCTACGGGGCATACGTTGCAATTCGCCGTTGCATCAATCAAATTGTTTGTTGTTATGCCAGCCATCAGTGAGAGTTATTCATGAATCTGTTCCAGCTCCGCGCCTTTGATGCCGTGGCCCGCGAGGGCAGCTTTACTCGTGCCGCCGCGCGTCTTTTTATCAGCCAGCCGGCGGTCACCGGCCACATCAAGGCGCTGGAGGAGCACTACCAGATCACCCTGCTGCGACGCACTGCGCGACGGGTCGAACTGACGGAGGAGGGCACCAAACTGGCGGCCATTACCCGGGCGATGTTCGGGCTGGCGGAAGAAGCGCAGACGATGCTCGAAGCCAACCGGCAATTGCTCACCGGGCGGCTGGAAGTGGCGGCGGATGGCCCGCACATGGTGATGCCGATGCTTGCCAGTCTGCGTGCACGCTATCCGGGGATCACAGTCAATCTGCGGCTGGGCAACGCGCAGGAAACCCTGGCGGCGCTGTTATCCGAACACGCCGACGTGGCCGTGCTGACCGAAGTCGAACCGCGTAGAGGTCTGCATTTGCAGGCGTTGAGCGAGTCACGAATTTGCGCGTTGGTGCCGGCAGGGCATCCGTGGGCGGCGCGCGCTTCAGAGGTGAAACTCAAAGAGCTGGATCAAGTGATCATGGTGCTGCGTGAGCCGAGTTCGATTACCCGGCGCACGTTTGACCAGGCCTGTACGCAGGCTTCGATCCAGCCACGGGTGTTGCTGGAACTGGACAGCCGCGAGGCAGTAACGGAAGCGGTGGCGGCAGAACTGGGGGTGGGCGTGGTGTCCTCGGTGGAAATCAGCCATGACCCGCGAGTGGTGGCGATTCCGATTATTGGCGAGGGCTTGGTCAATCGACACATGATCGGCTGCATGGAGCGGCGACGGGAGTTGCGCTTGATTCAGGCTTTTTTTGGTCTCGCACCAGTCTGATACACCGTGGCGCATTCATCGCTGGCAAGCCAGCTCCCACAGGTTTTTCTGGTGTACACAAAATGTGTGAACGGGCTGAATCCCTATGGGAGCTGGCAAGCCAGCTCCCATAGGTTTTTCTGGTGTACACAAAATGTGTGAACGGCTGAATCCCTGTGGGAGCTGGCTTGCCAGCGATGGGGCAGGTTCTGATTACACAAGACTCTCGCGGACCATCTCCAGGAAAGTCGCCACCACCCGCCGCGAACTCTGCTCGCGCAAACACACCAGTGTCTCGGTCAAGCGCCGAGTGCAATCGATGATCGGCAATGCGCACACCCGCGAATCCGCACCAAACTCCGCCGCCGACACCACCCCGACACCAATCCCCACCACCACCGCCTCGCGTGCCGCTTCCCGGCCTTCGACCTGAATGGCCGGGCGTATGCGAAATCCGGCCCGGGCCATTTCCTCTTCCAGCGTCTGCCGCGTCACCGAACCATGTTCGCGCAAAACCAGCGGCGTGTCGTCGAGGTCCGCCAGACAGATCGACTCGCGTTCGGCCCACGGATGATTGCGCGACACGAACGCCACCATCGGATCGTTGCGCAGTGGCACGCAGAGCAAGCGCTCATCACTGACATCGCGGCCCAGCAGCGCCAGATCGGCCTGATAGTTGAACAGCCGAAACAGTGATTCATCGGTGTTGCCGGTCTCGATCTTCACGCTGATCCCCGGATAGCGCTCGCAAAATCGCGCGATCTGCGGCAGCACATGCACCGGCGCATCCACCGCCAGAATCAGGCTGCCGGTCTGCAAGGCCTGGGACTCCTGCAACAATTCCTGTGCTTCGGCTTCAATCACAAACAGGCGCTGGGTGATCGCCAGCAAGCGCTCGCCCAGATCCGTCAGGCGTACCGAACGTTTATTGCGATGAAACAGCAGAACGCCGAAGCGTTCTTCCAGTTTGCGCACTTGGTCGGAAATCGCCGGTTGCGTGAGGAAAAGCCGCTCGGCGGCTTTGGTGAAGCTTCCGTGTACGGCCACGGCATGAAACGCTTTGAGCTGAGCGTGGGAGACAGACATGGTGGCTCCTGATTAAACGGTCAGTAACAAGCTGAGCTTATGTGTGAAATACGATAAATCGATTTTATTTATTAAACAGTAATTGCTTTGATCCGCTCACGCCATCGCTGACTGCCCGCTCGGACAGCAGGGTTGGCGATGAGCCTGCGTGTGCAAAAGCAGGACTCATCTGACCGGTATCGCCATAGGGATGGGGTGATATCGCAGTGCTCAACAATAAAAAACACAGGCGTTTACTCAACGATTCTGCCGGCACACTCACACCCTGAGGTCAGAACCACCATGAACAAGCACATCGGCACCATTGCGCGTTGGCGCATGCAGATTTTCGCGATCACCTGGCTTGCATACGCCGCTTTCTACTTCACTCGCAAAGCGTTCTCGGTGGCCAAACTGGGCATCGGCGAAGACCCGACGTTCATGCTCGACAAGATGGCCATGGCCAACCTCGATGCGATCTATCTGGCGGCATATGCCATCGGCCAATTCACCTGGGGCATGCTCGCCGACCGCTTTGGCCCACGGGTCGTGGTGCTCGGTGGCTTGCTGATCTCCGCGGCGGCGGCGCTGGTGATGGGCAGTTTTGCGACGTTGCCGATCTTCGCCACCTGCATGTTGATCCAGGGGTTGGCGCAGTCCACCGGATGGTCGGGCTTGTGTAAAAACCTGGGCAGTTTTTTCCCTTCCGAGCAGCGCGGGCGCGTGCTCGGGTTGTGGAGTTCCTGCTACGCCTTTGGCGGTCTGGTGGCGTCGCCATTCGCCGGTTGGTGGGCGTACACGCTGGTCGGTACCTGGCACGCGGCGTTTATCTCCAGCGCGGTGGTGGTGGCGGTGGTGGCTGTTCTGTTCTTTATCTTCCAGCGCGACAAACCGGAAGACGTCGGCCTGCCAGCGGTGGAACCGGAGCCGGAACTGAGTGCTGAAGAGGCCGAAGCCAACAGTAAACTCAGTGTGTGGGAGCCGTTGAAGGAGATCCTGCGCAACCGCACGGTGCTGGTGCTCGGTCTTGCGTATTTCATGCTGAAACCGGCGCGTTACGCGATTCTGTTGTGGGGGCCTGTGATCGTTTTCGAGCAAATGCCCAGCGTCGGCAAGGTTGGCGCGGCGATCATTCCCACGTCTTTTGAACTGGCCGGGTTGCTCGGGCCAATCATGATCGGTCTGGCTTCGGACAAACTTTTCGGCGCCCGGCGCATGCCGGCCTGCGTGCTGAGTCTGTTGGCACTGACCGTGACGCTGGCGTTGTTCATGGGCGCGTTACACACCGGCAGCGTGTTGCTGGTGGTGGCGCTGCTGTTTGTCATGGGCCTGACCCTCTACGGCCCGGACTCGATGATCAGCGGCGCGGCCGCCATCGACTTCGGCAAAGCCAAGGCGGGCGCCACGGCGGCCGGATTCGTCAACGGCTGCGGCTCGGTCGGCGCGGTGCTCGGTGGCTTGCTGCCTGGGTACTTCGATTCGGTGACGGTGTTCATCGTCTTCGCCGGTTGCGCGCTGTTCTCGGCGCTGGTGCTGATTCCACACTGGAACAGCCGCCCGGTTGGCCTGATGGAGCCGCGCGCCTCAATTCCCAATTGCCGGCTGACGATCAAACCGCTGCGTACCTGAAAACCCTTGCCTCGTGGCCTGCTGCGGCGTTCGCGGCAGGCTGTGCCGTGGCCCACTGACTGGAGAAAACCCATGAGACCGTTTTGGCTGGAGCAGGCCTTGCAGGCCGATACGTCGGCGACTTGCCCACCTCTGCAAGGCGAAGTCCGCACCGATGTGTGCATCGTCGGCGGTGGTTACACCGGGTTGTGGACGGCAATCATGCTCAAGCAACAGAACCCCGAACTCGATGTGCTGTTGATCGAGGCCGACATCTGCGGCGCCGGCGCCAGTGGCCGCAATGGCGGCTGTGCGCTGTCGTGGTCGGCCAAGTATTTCACCCTCGAGCGCTTGTTCGGTGTCGAGGAAGCAGTGCGGCTGGTCAAGGAGTCCGAGCGCAGCATTCACGCCATCGGCGAGTTCTGCGAGCAGTACGGCGTCGATGCCGAATACCGTCTCGACGGCACCTTGTACACCGCGACCAATCAGGCGCAGGTCGGCTCGACAGATGCAGTGATCGCGGCGCTTGAGCGCAACGGCATCAACTCGTTCAGCCAACGTCCGGTCGCCGATGTGCAGCGCATGGCCGGGTCGAGCAAGCATCTGGAAGGCTGGTTTTCGCCAGCGGCGGCCAGTGTGCAACCGGGCAAACTGGTGCGCGGATTGCGCCGGGTGGCGTTGCAATTGGGGGTAAAAATCCACGAAAACACGGCGATGACCGGCCTCGAAGAAGGGCGCCCGGCGCGGATCCAGACGGCGAACGGCAATGTCATCGCCGACCGTGTAGTGCTGGCGATGAACGCGTGGATGGCCCGTGCCTTTCCACAGTTCGAACGCAGTGTGGCGATTGTCTCCAGCGACATGCTGATCACCGAACCGCGTCCGGATCTGTTGCAGGACATCGGTTTGACCAGTGGCGTCACCGTACTCGACTCGCGGATTTTCGTGCACTACTACCACAACACCGCTGACGGCCGGATCATGCTCGGCAAGGGCGGCAACACCTTTGCCTATGGCGGGCGAATGCTGCCGGTGTTCGATCAGCCATCGCCGTATGCGGGCTTGCTCAAGCGCAGTCTCGGCGACTTTTTCCCGGCGTTTGCCGAAGTAAAAATCGATGCGACGTGGAACGGGCCCTCGGATCGCTCGGTCACCGGTTTGCCGTTCTTTGGCCAGATGAGCAATAGCGGCAATGTGTTTTACGGCTTTGGTTACTCCGGCAGTGGTGTCGGCCCGTGTCACATGGGCGGGCAGATTCTCGCGTCGCTGGTGCAGGGCCTGGATAACCCGTGGACCCGCTCGCCACTGGTCAACGGGCCGCTGGGGTATTTTCCGCCGGAGCCGATCCGTTACCTCGGCTCGCTGATGGTGCGCAACGCCATCCGCCGCAAGGAGCGCGCCGAAGATCATGGCCGGCGCCCCCGGCATCTGGACGTACGCCTGGCGAAATTTGCAGCGGCGGCGGGCAAGGCCGACAAGGGCTGACGGCGCCTACAGGGAGTGCGGCTGATTGAGCAGCCAGTCGAGCAATAAGCTGTCGTCGTGCAGGGGCGGTGTTTTGTGCGGCGGCGGATTGCGCTGGGTGCCCAGGCATAGAATCGGTCGGTCCGGATCGCCATCAAGAAAACTCACCCATACCTCACTGCCTGCACAAGGCAAGTCATCGGGGGCGACTCGGCCGTTGGCTCGGGTCATGGCGACAGATAGCCAGATTGCATCGCTATCGGCGGTTGACGACGGTTGCGCAGGCCACAATCTGACGGCGACGCGCCCTTGTTCATCGAGTCGTGCCGGTTGCCCCGTTGCGCCAAGCACTTGCGCCAGATGGTAGCCGGCGATGCCGGGGCGCGGTTGTTTGAGCGGCGGGCGGAAGTCGCTTGACCAGGGTTGAGCGGTGAAGTCGTTGTGATAGCGATGTTCGCTCGGACGCGGGTCAAGAATCGATGGGTGCTGACCCTGGTGGCGGATGGAGGTGATCCGCCATTGTTCGTTGAAGCTGTTGATCGGGTGCTCCGTCACCTGCAGCAAATGTCCGCTGAGTAAACCGATGCAGTCGCTGCGACCATTGATCGAACGGTGCTGGCAACGTTGGCGCTCCAGGTGGCGACGACTGCGTTGTTCACTGTGGCGTTGTTCCAGTGACGGCAGGGTTGCTTGCGCATTGGGCGGGGTCTGATTGGCGGCCGCTTCTCTGCTTGCCTGCGGCCCTCGATTGCGCACGGCATGCAGCGTCGCAATGGGCGCGGCGTGGTGATGCTGGTACAACGCGCTGACACTGGGCATTGGCGCTTGCGCATCATCGGTGAACGGCAGCAGCGCCGGTTCCTGCGGCAGGCTCAAGCTGTCATCGGCGAACACGACTACGTGAGTGTCCGCCCGGTGTTCAAAGTGATAATGGATGCCTTCCTCTTCACAAAGCCTGTGCAGCAGCGCCAGATCGCTTTCGTCGAACTGGATGCAGAATGGCCGTGCGGGGTAGTGGCCCACGGTCATTTCAATCCGATAGCCATCGCCGGGCAGGGTATTTTCCGCGAGCAACTGCTGCAGGATCTGCGGCACGCTCAGTTGCACGAACACACGCCGTTTGCTCGGTTGCGCCAACTTTTGCAGGGCCGGCACCACGACAAGTCGATAGCCGATCCGGTGAGTACCGCGGTGTTCGCAGCTGGCACTGTGGACCACGCCGTGAATCCCATGCTGGTCGTCCAGGCGCAGAAACACGGGTTGCTGCAACAATGCGCCTGGCGTCACGGCGGGCGCCAGGCCAATCAGTTCGATGTCGAAGCGATAGGGCTGGTTGAGCGCTTCCTCGCCGTGAAAGCGCAATACCGGCAGGCACAATCCGCTATCAGTCAGGGTGAGGGTGAACGGACTTTCCTTGTCATTGAGCATTCGCACAGGCTCTGTCAGGCAATACGGGTCTCAGAGGGTACGAAACCCCAGCGCTGAATGGTCATGTCAAAGGGGGTTTTCAGAATCGCCCTACAAGCTCTGGTGAAGAAGTCGATTCCCCATCGGATTTTTTTGGTCGATTGCCGACTTTAGGCCGTATAAACTGGCCGGCACGCGTCGGCCAATAGATGTCTCGGCGCCACAGATCAAGAGAGTGAGTAATGGGCGCACAGTGGAAGGTTAAACACAAAGAAGCGGCAGCCAACGCCAAGGGCAAAATCTTCGGCAAACTGGTGAAAGAAATCACCATTGCTGCCCGCAACGGTGCCGATACCACCACCAACGCACACCTGCGTCTGGTGGTCGAACAGGCCAAGAAAGCCTCGATGCCGAAGGAAACCCTGGATCGCGCCATCAAGAAAGGCGCCGGTCTGTTGGGCGAAACCGTGCAATACCATCGCGTGACCTACGAAGGTTTTGCCCCGCACCAGGTGCCGCTGATCGTCGAGTGCGTGACCGACAACATCAACCGCACCGTCGCGGAAATCCGCGTGGCGTTCCGCAAAGGGCAACTGGGTGCTTCGGGCTCGGTGGCCTGGGACTTCAACCATGTGGGCATGATCGAAGCGTCGCCGGACACCCCGGACGCCGATCCGGAAATGGCCGCGATTGAAGCCGGTGCCCAGGATTTTGAACCCGGTGAAGAGGGCGCGACCCTGTTCCTGACCGATCCGACCGACCTCGATGCTGTGCAGAAAGCCCTGCCGGAACAAGGTTTCACCGTGCTGTCGGCCAAGCTGGGCTACCAGCCGAAGAACCCGGTCAGCGGCTTGAGCGATGAGCAGATGGCTGAAGTCGAAGCGTTCCTTGAAGGCCTCGACAACCATGACGACGTGCAGGATATGTTCGTCGGTCTGGCTGGCTGATTTGTTTCAAAACTGACCTGTGGCGAGGGAGCTTGCTCCCGCTGGATGGCGAAGCCGTCCCAAAGCGACGACTGCTGCGCAGCCGAGCGGGAGCAAGCTCCCTCGCCACAGGTGTTGTATTAATCAGAGATTTTGCAACTGCTGCACGACCTCACTGAACCCCGGCCGCGCCAGCACATCCGCCTGACAGCAGCGCTGCTCCAGCGCTTCCAGCAGCACACGCTGCTCATCGCTCAACCCCGAGTCGATCCGCGCCAGCAGTTCCCCAAGCAAAATCCCGAACGCCCTTACTTCGATGCGTTGCAGCGCGCGTGTTTCGACGCTGTCCGTGGTGGCATGAAACGACGCCGCGCCGAAATCCCCCAGTAAACACTCACCCTGATCGTTCAACAGAATGTTGTGCCCATAGAGATCGCCGTGGGTGATGCCTTGCTGATGCAGATGCTCGGCGGCCGCAGCGATGCCCTTGGCAATGCTCAGCGCCACCTCGGCGGTGAAGCGGCAATCCTCGGCATAGACATCCCGCGAGCATGACGCCAGGCTCGGCAATGCCGCGAGGTTGTGAAAGCTCGGATCAATCAGTTGCATCACCAGACCCTGTTGGCCGTCGGGATGGCCATGAATACGACCTTCCACGCGAATCAGATTCGGGTGCAATCCTGCGGTAATACAGGCGTTCATTTCGTGCAGCGGTGAGCCGTCGCTGGTCATCTCGCCTTTGTACAGTTTCACCGCGACCGGCTGCTGCGAGCCGTCGGCGAGTTGCCAGATCGCCCGGGAAATCACCCCGGAGGCGCCTTCGCCCAGTTGTTGCTCCAGACGCAGCGCCGACCAGTCGATCAGCGGTGTGGCTTCAAGGGCGGCGGCATCGGCCTCGGTTTCCAGCGGATTACCCGCGTAGGCCAGCCACGTCAGGCTCGGCAATGTCAGCAGCGCCGGGGGCAACTCGGTGAGGTGGTTGGCGGCGATGCGGATCAGTTCCAGGCGATGACAACCGCTTAAAGATACGGGCAGCGATTGCAGGCGATTGCCCGCCAGCATGAGTTTTTGCAGGTAAGGGCGCTCGCCGAGTTCGTCCGGCAGGGTTTCGATGCAGTTGTCGGTGAGGATCAGCCAGCGCAGTAAGGGCGGCAGCGCTGCGCCGGGCACCTCGACGATGCGGTTGGCCTTGAAGCCGATCATGCTCAGCGCAGCGCATTGGCCGAGGCAGGCTGGCAGTTCGGTGAACTGGTTGTCGGAGCAGAACAGCACACGCAGCCGGGTCAGGCGGTGCAGATCATCCGGCAGGCTGCTCAAGGCGTTGCCGCTGAGATTGAGCACCTCAAGGGTGTCGGCCAGGTCGAAGATCTGCGACGGGAACTCGGTCAGGCCACAGGCCAGATCCAGCCGTGTAATGCCCGACAATTCGCCGGCGCGCAATTGAGCAAGGGTATGCATGAAGGTATTCGCAATAGAGGGTCGCTGAGAATGGGCGACATCATAACGGCAGATGCCTGCCCGGCGCAGACCCGAGTGCGAAACTGCGCTGAAACCCTACAAGTAGTGTGCGGTGGTTGTCAGGTGCTGCAACTGGCCCAGTCGGCTGCGGGTGCGGGCCAGGTCGATGGCGTCGCCCGCCAGGCTTTCGTGCAGCGGCAGTCGCCCCAGCAATGTCAGATGTTTGTCCTGGTCGTAAAGCACGTCGATCACGTTGATGAAGCGTTGTTGTGTGGCGATCGAGCACCCGTCCAGTAGCGGCAGGTGGTCGATGATCCAGTGGTCGAAACGCCGACACAACTCCAGATAATCCACCACGGCCGTCGGCTGTTCGCACAGATCGGCGAAGGTAAAAACCACACGTCGATCGTCATGCAGCCGCGCCTGAAACGGCCGATTGCCGACCACTAACGAAATGGCTGGCGCATTCTCTGCTGGCAGACTCAAGGCCTGACGCTGCGCTGACGTGGCTGGCCACACGTATTGGCCCTGAGTGAACAGTTGATGCGCATGGTTGTGCGCCAGAGTGCGGTAGTCGTGCGGGCCGCCCACTTCCATGACCTGCATGCGTGCGTTGATCAGCTCGATCACCGGTTTGAAACGCGCGTGATAGAGCGGATTGGGCAGCAAGCCTTGAGGCGGATAGTTGGAGGTCAGCAACAGCAGAATGCCGCGCTGGAACAACGCCTTGAACAACCGCGTGATGAGCATCGCATCGCCAATGTCATGCACGTGAAACTCGTCGAAACACAGCACCCGACAGTCCTGCAACAGCTCGTCGAGGGTGATGGCCAAGGCATCGTCCTCCCGGCGATGGCGGAACATGCCCTGATGCAGTTGCGCAAAGAATTCATGGAAATGCAGGCGCCGCTTCTGCGTGATCGGCAGTGCCTGAAAAAAGCCATCCAGTAACCAGCTCTTGCCGCGTCCGACCGCTCCGTACAGATAAAGGCTCGGCGGGGTGTGCGTTGACGCGCCGAACAGCAGGCTGGCCTGCTGCGCCATGCAATCGATCACTCGCTGCTGGGCATGGCTGAGGGTGTAGCCCTGGCTGCGGGCCTTGTTGCCGAAGTAATCGCGGATCGACTGCGCACTGGCGTCATGCCCCGTGCTGGCGGGCAGGCCTCTGCCGAACAGGCGGCGCAACGCCGGCCAGCGCTGAGTCAGGCGTGATCGTTTCGGTGGTTGGGCGGGCACGCTGCGTCACTCCGAGTCATCAATCCGGCGCCCGGGAGCGCGGCGGCACAGTGTAACCAGACGTGCAACGGACGCTCCAGTGCCGCCGCTGGAAAGTGGGCGGTCAGTGAACAATATTGTGCGGCCCGTACAGCTATTTTCAGCGAGATAATTCGGCCTGTTGCCAATCTTTCGAAACATATCCCGCTCTGTCCATGGATCCAATCGACTGGCGCAATCGCCGTCCGTTGCTAACCTGAAACACAGTAACGACAACGCAAGTGATCGCTGACAAGGAACCGGCTAGTGAATCTACGGGTGGTCATAGGCCTGCTGGGTGCGTGTGTTGCACCCGTGTACGCGGCGGATCTTCAGGTCGAGGTACGTGTCGATGTGCAGCGCGGCTGCCAGTTGATCGGCCAGCAGCGCGAGGCCGGTATCGAGCAGCTCGGCGTGCTTGATTTCGGCAGTACCGCGCGCCTCGACGACCCGGCCGGGCCACTCGGAGCGGCCTTGACCAATCAACGGCTGCCGCGCCTGGAATGCAACCCGGACACGCCTTATCAGTTGCGCGTCGATGGCGGTTTGCACGGCGGTGTCGGGGAAGTCCGTTACATGGCCGGGGCGGCTGACAGCAAGCCGATTCCGTACCGCTTGTATCAGGACGCCGCGCGTCGTGTGCCACTGGTGGTGGATGTACCCGTCAGCGGTCGAGTGCCGGACACGGGCACCGTGGAGCTGCCGTTGTATGCGCGGATCGAGCGCCTGGCGGAGGTTCCGAAGGTCAGTCGTTATTCGGACCTGGTCAAGGTGACGGTGACCTGGTGATCGCCAGGTTGTGATTGGCAATCCGCCGGATGCGGATTGTGCAAGGAAGGTGTTCAGCAATGAACGTGGTGGTTGAGCCATTCCTCAAGGAGCAGGGACGGACACAATGACAGGCAAGTACTGGATGGTCGTGGCGGCAGGTACGCTCGCGTTACTCGCTAACGACGCACAAGCGGCGGTGAGCGGGCAGATTCATGCGCGGCTGATCCTCATTGCCGGCTGCGAAGTGACCAACACCAGCGACCCCGCCAGCCCGGTCAGCGATCTGGGCAAGCTTGACTTCGGACTTCAGGGCCCGACCTGGAACGCACCGATCAAGGCCAGTCTCGATGGTGACAGCAGTGGCAGACTGAATGTCGCCTGCAACCCTTCGGTCACCGGTTTCACCGTCAGCATCGACGGTGGCGCCCATGGTGACGGCAACACCCGGCGCCTGAGCAACGGCCGCCAGACCATTCCCTATCAGTTGTTTCTCGATGCCTCCGGCAGTCAGAGCTACAGCATCGGTCAACAACACAATTTCGCTGTCACCAGCGGTGCGCAGATACCGATCCCGGTATTTGGCTCGGTGGTGGCGAATACCCGCGCGGTCCCGGCAGGTGTCTATACCGACACCCTGACGGTGACGCTCGACTGGTAACCCCGTAGAGGACGGAAACCATGCGTATGTATGCATCAAGGATAGGTTTGTCGTTGCTTGGTCTGGCACTGTTTTCCAGTGCCCATGCCGCCACCACTGTCACCGGCCAGATCACCTCGAGCCTGATCCTGACCAGCAGCTGTCAGGTCAACGGCGCCGGAGGCTCCACCGGTCTGAACTTCGGTGCGTTGAACTTCGGCACCGCCAACAGCCTGTTCACCACGGCCACCGGGCAAGTGCTGGGCGGTGGTGGCGGGGCGTTGTCGATTCTCTGCTCCAGTGGCACCACACCGACGGTCAAGGTCCGGGCGGGCTCCCATGACGGCATGTCACCGGGGGGGACGCGCGCGCTGTACGACGGCGTCGCCAATTATGTGCCGTACGACTTGTACACCGACGCCGGGCATTCGCAGCTGTTGGCGATTGACGGCACGATCAATCTGGCCGCCAGCACCGGCGTGGCGCAAACGGTGAATATCTACGGTCAAGCGGTGGGCAAGGCCGGTTTGCCGGCAGGGACCTACACCGACACTGTCGCTGTTGAACTGACGTTCTGATGCCATGCGCCGTCAAGGCTGCATCGCGCTGCTCCTGCTTTGTGCGGGCAGTGCGCCGCTGCCGCTGACCGCTGCGACCAGTCAGAGCTTTCAGGTCAGCGCCACGGTCACGGCGGGGTGTCTGGTGGTCGGTGGGGTGTCGAACTATGGCGGGCTGAATTTCGGTTCACGTTCGGCCCTGGCCACCGGCACGGTGCAGGTCGCGCTGACCGGCGGTGTGCAATTGCAGTGCACACCGGGGGTGACACTGAACATGAGCGTCGATGGCGGTCAGTACAACAGCAGCGGCCGGCACATGCAGATCAACAGTGGCAGCGCGCGGGTGGCGTATACGCTGTTTCGCGATGCGGCGTACAGCCAGAGCCTGGGCATCGGCCAGAGCGTGGCGGTGGCCTATAGCGATGCGAACAACATCAGCCTGCCGATTTACGGTCAGGTGCAATTGCCGGGCAATCAGCCTGGGGGGACGTACAGCGACGTGTTGCAGGTGCAACTGTCGTGGTGAGGCGAAGGCTGGATTGCCGACAAGGAGCAGGTCTATGGGGTCAGTTACATCACGGCTTTCGTTGGTTCAGTGCGCGATGTTGGCGCTGGTCATGCTTGGGACCGGCAACGCGCTAGCGGCCAGTTCGGTATTGATCTGGCCGATTGACCCGGTGCTGGAGGCCGATCAGCAGGCCAGTGCGTTATGGCTGGAGAACCGCGGCAACGAAACCGCCAATCTGCAGATTCGCGTGTTCAGTTGGAGCCAGAGCGGGTTCGAGGAGCAATACCAGAATCAACGCGACGTGATCGGCAGTCCGCCGGTGGCAAAGATCGAGCCGGGGCAAAAACAACTGGTGCGCCTGACCCGCACCAAAGACGTGCCGCCGGGGCAGGAACTGGCTTATCGAATCATCATCGACGAAATCCCGTCCGCACAACCGGCCTCCGCTGACGGCGGCAAGACCGCCGCTGCCATCCGCTTCCAGATGCGCTATTCGGTGCCGCTGTTTGCCTACGGCGTGGGCCTGTGGAGCAAGGAGGACAGCACTCGCCCGCGAGATCCCAAAGGCATCGGCCTGCCGCAATTGAGCTGGCGCACGGTGGCCGTGGAGGGGCGGCCTTATGTAGAGGTGCGCAATCAGGGCGCGGTGCATGCGCGATTGACCGACGTGGCGATCAAGCAGGGCGGGCAGAGCAAGCCATTGGCCGAGGGACTGCTCGGTTACGTGTTGCCGGGCGCGGTGATGCGCTGGCCGGCACCGGGTGCTGCGGCGGCTGATTCGGCGTTGCAGGTACGGGTCAATGGGGCGCCGCAGGTGCAGAGCATCAGCCAGGCACGGTAGCCGGACGAAGATTTTTTAGCTGTGCTTTTTGTGGTGAGGGAGCTTGCTTCCGCTGGGCTGCGAAGCAGCCCCAAAACAGATGACTGCAGTGTCTCAGTTAGATTTGGGTGACTGGTTTTACGACGGCTGCGCCGCCGAGCGGGAGCAAGCTCTCTCGCCACATGGGTTGGGTAGTGTCACTGAGATATGAGTCTGGCTAGGGAAGTATCAGGAGGAATCAGTCCATTGACGGACGTAAAGCGCGTATGAGCCCAGGATGGGCTCGCCGTATTCAGCGTCCGTTGTGGCTCATGACCGGCGCGTGTTGCCTGGTGTTCGTTCAACCATCCGGGGCCGGTGAACTGCCGCCGCCTCCCAGCGGCATGGAGGCCGTCAGCGATGCACAGCTGTTTCTCGAACTGGTGGTCAACCAGATGAATACCGGACGTGTGGTGGCGGTGGACCAGCGCGACGGGCGGCTGTTTCTGCCGAGCACGGCGTTACGCGAAACCGGCATGAAACTGCCCGACGGTGTTGGCGCGGAAGTCGACCTCGACAGCCTGCCGGGGCTGCACAGCGATTACGACAGTGTCGGCCAGCGCCTGCTGCTGGATGTGCCACCGGAGTGGTTGCCGGAGCAGTTCATCGGCAATCGTCAGAACTACCCGCGCACGCCGGCACTGAGCAGTTTCGGCGCGCTGTTCAACTATGACCTGTACCTCAACGACACCGACGATGCCGGCACCTACCTGGCGGCGTGGAACGAGGTGCGGCTGTTCGACAGCTGGGGCACGTTGTCCAATACCGGGCAATACCGGCGCACCTTGTCCGGTGATTCGCTCAACACGATGAGCAACGGTTACCTGCGTTACGACACCACGTGGCGTTACTCCGATGACGAGCGAATGCTCACCTACGAGGCGGGCGACGTGATCAGCGGCGCGCTGCCCTGGAGCAGTTCGGTGCGCCTGGGGGGCGTGCAATTCTCCCGCGACTTTGCAGTGCGCCCGGATCTGGTGACCTATCCGCTGCCACAGTTTGCCGGGGAGGCGGCGGTGCCATCCTCGGTGGATCTGTTCATCAATGGCTACAAATCCAGTAGCGCGGAGCTGCAACCGGGGCCGTATACGCTGACCAACATTCCGTTCATCAACGGTGCCGGCGAAGCGGTGGTGGTGACCACGGATGCATTGGGGCGGCAAGTGTCGACCACGGTGCCTTTTTATGTGACCAGCAGTTTGCTGCAAAAGGGCCTGAGCGACTTTTCCGTGGCGGCCGGGACATTGCGTCGCGACTACGCACTGAAGGATTTCAACTATGGGCCGGGCGTCACTTCCGGCAGTCTGCGTTATGGCGTCAGCGACAGTTTTACCCTGGAAAGCCATGCCGAAGCCGCGCAAAACCTGACCCTCGGCGGGCTCGGCGGTAACCTGCGCCTGGGCAATTTCGGCGTGCTCAACAGTGCCATCAGCCAGAGCCGTTTCGACGGAGACAGTGGCGAGCAATTGAGCCTCGGTTATCAGTACAGCAATCAGCGTTTCAGCTTTTCTTACCAGCGCCTGCAACGCCACGATCAATACGCTGACCTGACCGTGGTCGACAGCCCCTACATCAGCCTCAGCCGCCGCAGCGAACAGGCCACGCTGAGCCTCAACCTGGATCGCTGGGGCAGTCTCGGTGCCGGGTATTTCGATGTGCGTGCCGCCGACGATTCCCGTACGCGCCTGCTCAACCTGAGCTGGAGCAAACCGTTGTGGCGCAACAGCAGTTTTTATCTGTCGGCCAACCGCGAGATCGGCGACAGCAACTGGGCTGTGCAGGCGCAACTGGTGATCCCGTTCGATCTGCGTGGCAGCCTGGCGATCAGCAGCGAGCGCAGCAAGACCGGGCAAACCCAGCAGCGCGTCAACTACAGTCGCTCGGTGCCGACCGAGGGCGGGGTCGGCTTCAATCTGGGGTACGCCAAGGGTGATGGCGCCGATTATCGCCAGGCCGACGTGACCTGGCGCCTGCAATCGGTGCAGTTGCAGGCCGGGGTGTATGGCACGTCCGACGCCGAAACCCGTTGGGCCGATGCCAGTGGATCGCTGGTGTGGATGGACCGGCAGGTGTTTGCCGCCAACCGCATCGACGATGCCTTTGTGGTGGTCAGCACCGATGGTTTTGCCGACATTCCGGTGCGTTACGAAAACCAGCAGGTGGGCCAGACCGATAAAAACGGTCATCTCCTGGTGCCGTGGAGCAGCGCTTACTACCGTGGCAAGTACGAAATCGATCCGCTGAACCTGCCGCCGAATGTGCGCAGCCCCAATGTTGAACAGCGCATCGCGGTACGCCGTGGTAGCGGTTATCTGCTGGAATTTCCGCTGAGCAAAATCATTGCCGCGAGTATCGTCCTGGTCGATGCGCAGCAACGTGAGCTGCCGTTGGGCGCAGGCGTGCTGCATGAAGAGAGCGGCGCACGCACCGTGGTCGGTTGGGATGGCCTGGTCTATCTGGAAAACCTGCAAGCGCAAAACTCGCTACAAGTAACGCTGGCGGATGGCAAAACTTGCAAGGCGCAGTTCAATGTCGACATGAACCAGAATCAGGTGCCGCTGATCGGCCCGCTGGTGTGCCAATGATCGGCGCACGCTGGCTGTTGTGGTTGGCGCTGTTGTCGCCGGGGGCGGCGCAGGCCGCTTGCTCGGTGGTCAGTACCACGCCGGCGGCCTTCGGAACGCTCAGTTCGATTGCCGTTCGCACTACATCGCAACCCAGCTCCACGCTCAATGGCGGGCTGAGTTGCACCGGCTCTTTGCTGTCACTGCTCACCAGCAATGACCACTTCTGGGGCACCGTTTCGTCGACCCAGAGCGGACTGCTCGGGCCCACTGGCGATGTCATCAGTTACACGGTCTACGCCAACAACAGCACCAGTTACCCGCTGACTCGCGGCACGGCGTATGACTTCGCCCGCAATGGCATCATCGATGCCTTGGGACTGCTGGGCGGTACGACGCCGAAAACCGTGCCGCTCTACCTGGGGACGACCATCGGCAGCAACGTCGCAGCGGGGGTGTATACCGAAACCCTGAGCATCTTCTGGAACTGGAATTACTGTTCGGGTATCGGCATCGGCGCCATTTGCCTTGGGCGCGACATCAACAGCGGCACTACCACGTTGACCGTGAACCTGACCGTCTCCAACGACTGCACGATCACGGCGCCAAACATCGCGTTCGGCAGCGCACCGGTGGTCAGCGCCTTCACACCAGTCACCGGGCAGACCATCAACCTGGCCTGCACCAAGGGCAGCGCCTACACCGTGGGCCTGAGCGACGGGCAAAACCCGGTCAGCGCGGGTGGGCGACGACGGATGATTTCCGGGAGCAACTATCTGGCCTATGACATTTTCAAAAGTGCCGGCACGACGCGCTGGGGCAGTGTCGGGGCCGCGCGTCGGGCGAGTACCGATGCCGAGGTCAATCCGGGCAATGGACTCGGGACTGGCAGCCAGATTTTCAATTACAACGCGAAGATCTACACCGACCAGACCACACCGCCGGCAGGGACGTATCTGGACAATGTGGTGCTGGATGTGGGGTTCTGAACCTTGCGCCGACCCCTTGTGGGAGCGGGCTTGCCCGCGATGGCGTCAGATCAGGCGACACGTGTATTGGACATGCCGGCCCCATCGCGGGCAAGCCCGCTCCCACAGGGTCATGCAGTGTTTCAAAACTGTTTCAGCAGGGGGGCAGCCGGTGTATCAACCGGGCTGACCATCGCATAGTTGTAACCACCACCCGACCAGTATTCGGCCTGCAAATCCCCATCGCTACGGCTGCCACGCGGCAGAAAGGTATTTTTTGGTCCGGGTGGGCGAACGTAAAAACTCACCTTGTGCCCACTCGCATCCTCATACATCACCATCGCCGCTGGCCCCTCATCGGTGCTGAGCAGACGTCCGCTGACCGGTTGGAACCCGGCCGCCGTCAGATCCGGCAAACGACGGGCCTGCGTGAAATAGCGGTCGAGCCAGCGCTGCATATTGCCGTCGCCGGTCACTTGGTAATCCGCCGGCAGCATGCCTTTCTGGGCAATCAGTCGATAAGCCTGCAAGGCGTCGGTCATGGGTAATACAGAGGAGCGCACTAAGGTCATTTCCCGAGCCTGCCAACCGCTGAAACCGCCGACGCTCACCGCGATCAGCAACACCGCGGCGCTGGCCAGATGACGGCGTGACTGACGTTTCTGGCGCTGGCGAATCATCGCCGGATCAAGCGCTGGATTCATCGGTTGTTGCAACGCGCCACTCAGCGCCGCGCGCAATTGCTGGGCATCCTGTTGCCAGGCGCGAACCTGCGCGGCGTCATCCGGGTGGCTGGCCAGCCAGGTCTCCAGCACACGCCGATCGGCATCGCTGAGCTGGTGGTCGACATAAGCGTGCAGGTCACGCTCGTTGGGAGGCATGCTGATCATTTGAGTATCCGCAAAGAAGGACTGCTGATTTCGCCGTCGCTGAGTTGGCGCAAGGCCTGGCGGGCGCGGGACAGGCGCGACATCACGGTGCCGATCGGGGCGCCAAGGATCTCGGCGACCTCTTTGTAGGAAAGGCCTTCGACCGAGACCATGAGCAGCAGGGCACGCTGCTCGGTGGGCAGTCGGTCGAAGGCTTGCAGGGTCGACTGGGCGATGACGGTGCGCTCCACCGAAGGTTCGGCATCGTCGCGGCCGGTGAAAAACTCGAGCATCCGCGCATAGCGGCGCGAACGACGATGGGCATCGAGAAACTGGCGGTACAGGATCGCGAACAGCCATGCACGCAAATCGCCGTCGGCGCGCTTGTCGCCCCAACCCGACAGGGCGCGCTCCAGACTCGCCTGCACCAGATCGTCGGCGCTGCTGCTGTTGCGTGTCAGTGACACGGCAAAGCGGCGCAATCTGGGGATCAGCTCACGCAGTTGTTCATCGAGTGCGTTCATGCCGAGGTTTTCATCGAAGGCAATACCCTGAGCCAGAAAGACAGTGTTGAGAAGGAAGACGCCCCTCAGCGAAGCTTATTCCATCCTCGTAGCTGTAAGTTTTTATCCTTCGTTTTGTATGACGGCTCTCCGCGAGTTGTAGTCCATGTAATGGATTTCAATTTCCCTGCTCAACACATTTGAAAGGCGCGTTTTTCTACCGGTGCAGCCAAGGCCACCGATGACGGACGTGACCAGAAAATGGTTGAAATCAGAAAAGGGAATTTCCAATGAATGCGTTCGCGATAACTAACCGGTCGACACGGGGCTTCGATTCCCGGTTGAAAGTTCAGTCCAACCCATGGCAGCGCTTTGGCTGCGGCCCAAAAGTCGAGCCTGACGCGAGGTTGATTCATCGCGCAATCGAAGCACAAGCCCTTGCCCGGCCTCAGGCTGTCGCCGCTCGGCATCAGGGCCATTCCATCACCTACGGCGAACTGAACCGCCAGGCTAATCGACTCGCCGCAGTTTTGCTCAAACAAGGCGTGTTACCGGGCGACCATTTGGGACTGTTCGTCGAAAGGTCGATTCCGATGCTGGTGGGCATGCTGGCCACGCTGAAAGCCGGGGCCGCCTATATTCCGCAGCATGTGGGTATTACCCCCGCTGCGCAATTACGCCACATCATGGACGTCGCCCAGGTGCGGGTAGTCCTGACGCTATCCGAACTGGCGCCGGCGATTCCGCTGGCCACGGCACAACACTGCATCCACCTGGATGAATTCATCCGTGTCGCCAGTGTCGCCGCGGACGAACTGAATACCTTTGGCGCAACATCATCAGCTGACTCACTGTGTTTTGTATTGTTTACGTCGGGCACCACCGGACTGCCCAATGGCGTACGTGTGACTCAGCGCAACGTCTGCAACATTCTGCTGACCGAGCCCGGCAATCTCGGCATGCGACCGGGGTTGAAAGTCGGTCAGATCCTCAACATCGCGTTCGATATGGCGGCCTGGGAAGTGCTGGGGTGTCTGGCCCACGGTGCGACGCTCATGATCCGAGGCAAAGACATCGCGCAGACCGCTGAACAGTGTGACGTGTTAATCGCGACTCCGTCGATTCTTGCCACGCTTGACCCCGCTCGTTGTGGCCAAGTGAAAGTGGTCGCTTTGGCGGGTGAGCCTTGCCCACAGCCGTTGGCGGATCGCTGGGCAGCGATTTGCACGTTTTACAATGCGTGTGGGCCGACTGAAACCACGATCGTCAATACCATGCAGCACTATCGGGGCTCGGGAGCACTGACGATTGGCAAGCCGACGCCCAACAACACGGTGTATGTGCTCGATGAAGCAGGGCAACTTTGCGAGCCGGGTGAGCAGGGCGAGATGTGGGCGGGCGGCGATTGCGTGACGGCGGGTTATCTGGGCAATGCTCAACTGACCCGTGAGCGTTATCGGCCCGACCCATTTCTGGGCCAGGGGCGCGTGATGTTCCGGACCCGCGATCTGGGGCGTTGGACGGCAGACGGTGAGCTTGAGCACCTGGGACGTGTCGATGATCAGGTAAAGGTCAGGGGCTTTCGGGTTGAGCTCGACTCGGTGTCTGCGGTCCTGGAGTCTGCGCCGAACTGTGAACGCGCGGTCACACTGAAGCTCGATAATCGTCATTTGGTAGCCTTCGTCTATCCCGCCAGAACTGACGTCGATGCGGCGCGAGTCTGCTGTGAAGCACGGCTTGCCTATTATTGTGTGCCCTCGCTGATTCTCGCTGTGGATGAGATTCCGCTCACGTCCCGGGGCAAAATCGACAAGCGATTACTGCTCGAGTGGGCTGTGGCGCATCAGACGTCAAATGCGGGCGTCGATGCTCAGGTGAAGGCATGAGCGGGCCTGATTTGAACATCGTTTTACCTGCTCGACGGGTGCTCTGGCGGCGCCTGGGAACGCTGCCGATGTTCTCGCATTACAATCGACTGGTGGTGCTGGTGCTGGCCTGCAACATCGCCGTGCTGGTTTACGGCATCAAGGTCGGGCAATGGTGGTCGACCGCCGGTGCGGATTTGCAGACGCTGTCCGGGCTGGTGGTGGCTAACCTGTCGTTGGCCATACTGATTCGTCAGCAGTACCTCATCAATCTGTTGTTCTGGCTGGCTACCCGGGCGCCCACCAGCTGGCCGCTGGCGATTCGGCGAACGCTGGCCAAGGTCTTCCACTTCGGCGGGCTGCACAGCGGTGGGGCGATGGCTGCGATTGCGTGGTTTGCGTTGTTGTTCGGTTCGATGCTCTGGCAGCGTTTCCTGGGGCCGGGCGGTGTTTCGCTGACCTTGATCGGAGTGAGTGGTGGGCTGCTAGGGTTAATGTTGCTGGTGGCAATCATGGCCATGCCGGCCATTCGCGGGCGATTCCACAATGCATTCGAACGAACTCACCGTTTTGCCGGATGGGCTGCGCTCGCGATGTTCTGGGCGATGACGCTGGTGTCTGCCCGAGAGCAGAATCCGACGGCGGCGATGATGGACGTTCTTTCTGTGTCTGCCTCGTTCTGGGTGTTGCTGCTGGTGACGTTCAGCATCGCGTTGCCCTGGCTGCATTTGCGAAAAGTGCCTGTCAGTCTGGTTCGGCCTTCGTCACATGCAGTGATTGCCCACTTCAGTCACCACACACCGTTTGCCGGGTCCGCGACGGCCATCAGCCGTAATCCGCTGTGGGAATGGCATTCTTTCGCCAATATTCCTGCCCCGGGGCAGGACGGTTTCCGACTGATTATTTCCCGTGCCGGCGACTGGACCGGTGCTTTTATCGAGCAGGCGCCAACGCATGTTTGGGTCAAGGGCATTACCACCGCCGGCGTGGCGCACATTGAAACGCTGTTCAAATCGGTGGTGTATATCGCCACCGGCAGCGGTATCGGGCCGGTGCTGCCACATCTGTTGGCCAGACAAGTGCCCATACGCTTGATCTGGTCGACTCGCAGTCCGAGAGCCACCTACGGCGATCCGCTGGTGGACGAAATCCTCGAAGCCCAGCCTGACGCCCTGATCTGGGACACGGACGTGCGGGGAAAACCCGATCTGGTGACCCTGGCTTATACCGCCGTACAGTCGTTCGGCGCTGAAGCGGTCATTTGCATCTCCAATCAGACATTGACTGAGCGCGTGGTCGAGGAAATGGAAGCTCGGGGCATACCGGCCTACGGCGCTATCTGGGATTCCTGACAGGCTGCGAAGTTTTTCTGACAGGCACTTTTTTCAAGGAATGAGATGAACATGAATCTACTGATTGAACGACTGGGCCGGGTTGTGCTGATCCGGCTGAATCGCCCGCAAGCCCGAAATGCCCTGAGTACGCAGATGATGCAGGAGCTGTTGGATACGCTTCGTGGGCTGGATGCTGATCCGGATGTGGGTTGTTTCGTGATTACCGGTACGAAGGAGTACTTTGCCGCGGGCGCCGATATCAAGGAAATGTATGCGAAATCCTGCGTGGAAATGATCCAGGAGGATTACTTTGCCGGATGGGATGCTTTCACCGGATTCCGGACGCCGAAGGTGGCCGCCGTCGCGGGTTTTGCCTTTGGCGGTGGCTGTGAGTTGGCGATGATGTGTGATGTGATCATCGCGGCTGAATCGGCGAAGTTTGCGTTGCCGGAAATTACCCTGGGTGTAATGCCGGGCATGGGCGGAACTCAACGGTTGACGCGCGCAATAGGTCGGGCAAAAGCCATGGACATGATTCTCACCGGACGTTCTATCAACGCCAGGGAGGCCGAACAGGCGGGACTGGTGTCGCGTGTAACGGCCACCGATCAATTGCTCGAACAGGCACTGGCGGTTGCGCAGCGGATTGCCGGATTTTCAGGCGCGGCGACGGCGGCTGCCCGCGAAGCGGTAGA
The DNA here is from genome assembly GCF_044742875.1 of Pseudomonas sp. NPDC087817. Lineage (NCBI taxonomy): Bacteria > Pseudomonadati > Pseudomonadota > Gammaproteobacteria > Pseudomonadales > Pseudomonadaceae > Pseudomonas > Pseudomonas sp. NPDC087817. The sequence continues at coordinate 36,167 of NZ_JBIUVJ010000021.1, read as the reverse complement.
TCGTGCGCAGGAATTAGCACTGCGCGAAGGCATATTGTTTGAGCGTCGGGTATTTCATGGCTTGTTTGCCACCCCCCGGGCAGAAAGAGGGAATGCAGGCGTTTCTGGAGAAGCGTGAACCCCGATTCGAGCATGTTTAAATTACTCAAACGCAGCGTCACACGTAGTGCGGTGAAAGAAACTACAGTTCAAAGGGAATAAACCTACGAGGCGTGCGTCTCATAGCACCTTTCCCTATGGCCATTGGCCCTGGAGTCTTTCATGGTTGATCGCATCTCACCCGATATCAAGAGGCCCGGCGGGCCGCAACGCCCGCCATTGAGTGCGGCGAGCCGGATTCTGCGTCTGGGCGGCATTGCTGTGGTAGTCGCTGCGGTGGCCGGAGCGTTTGCCTACGTTCACGGTAACTTTGACCCACAGCGTCTGACGCCCAAGGCGCTGGTCGACGTACTGGAAAAGAACAACGGCGTGCACCCGGGCTTTCGCCGCAATCACGCCAAAGGTGTGTGCGTGATCGGGCATTTCGAGAGCAGTGGCGAGGCGCGGGTGTTCTCCACCGCGCAGGTGTTCAACGAGCCACGCACTCCGGTGGTCGGGCGTTTTGCGTTGCCGGCGGGCAATCCTTATGCGCCGGACAGCAGCGTGCCGATCCGCAGTCTGGCGCTGCGATTTACCCAGGCCAATGGGCAGCAATGGCGCACCGGGATGAACAGCATGCCGGTGTTCCCGGTTGGCACGCCTGAGGCGTTCTATCAATTGCAGCAGGCGCAGTCGCCGGATCCGGCCACGGGTAAGCCTGACCCGGCGAAGGTTCCGGCGTTCTTCGCCTCTCACCCGGAAGCCGTGCCGTTTCTCACGTGGGTCAAGACTGCAAAACCGTCCGCCAGTTATGCCACCGAAACCTATAACAGCGTCAACGCGTTCTATCTGGTCGACGCCAGCGGCAAAAAGCAGGCGGTGCGCTGGAGCATGACGCCGTTGGCGCAAGACGCGGCCGGTGCCAGTGCACCTGAGGGCGCAGATTTTCTGGAAAAAGACTTGGTGCAACGCTTGGCCGCTGCGCCGCTGCGTTTTCAGCTGAACATCACCCTGGCGAACGCCGATGACCCGGTAAACGATGCCAGCAAAACCTGGCCCGCCGGGCGCAAGGTGTTGAACGCCGGCACGTTGGTGCTGGAAAAGACCCAGCCGCAACTCAGTGGCGAGTGCCGCGACATCAACTATGACCCGCTGGTGCTGCCAGCCGGGATTCAAGGTACCGACGACCCGTTGCTAGCCGCCCGTTCGGCCGGCTACGCCGATTCCTATCTGCGCCGTACCAGCGAAGTCAGCCAGTTGCCCGCCGCCAAACAGGAGGCTCGTCAATGAGAACTCAACCGACTCATTTCGCGCTGCTGGCGCGGTTGCTGCACTGGCTGATGGCGCTGATGATCATTGCGATGCTGTTTATCGGGGCCGGAATGGTCACCTCGGTGTCAGAACGGCATGAATGGCTGATCCACCTGCACAAACCGTTGGGGATTGCGATTCTCGCGCTGGTGATTGTGCGCCTGCTGGTGCGTTTCTCGACTCGCCAGCCACCGCTGCCGGCAGACCTGCCGGACTGGCAGGTACTGGCGGCGAAGGCTTCGCACGTCTTGCTCTACGCGCTGATGCTGGCGCTGCCGTTGCTCGGCTGGGCGATGATCAGCGCGTCGGGCGAGCCCGTCATGCTCAGCAGTTCGCTGCAGTTGCCGTCGATTGTGCCGGCGGATGCGCAGCTGTTTGCGCTGCTGCGCAAGGCTCATGGTTATCTGGCCTACCTGTTGTTCCTGACGGTGCTGCTGCACTTGGCGGCGGCGCTGTTTCACGGCTGGGTACGCCGCGACGAAGTGCTCGACAGCATGTTGCGCGGGCGTGATCGCGATTAACGCCGGGCCTCTGTGGTCAGGGAGCAAGCTCCCTCGCCACGAGGTTGTGGCGCCAGGGTTTTCCACCAGTAGAGCAGGGCGACGGTGTTGATTGCGGCACCGAGCAGGCACACGGCGGTCCAGCCGGCCCACGCATACATGGCGGTCGAGCCGATTGAGCCCAGGGCGCTACCGATCGAGTAGAACAGCATATATCCGGCGGTGAGGCGGCTTTGCGCTTCGGGGCGCACGCTGTAGATCATGCTTTGACTTGTCACGTGAACGGCTTGCAGGCCCAGATCGAGGGTGATCACGCCGAGCAGCAGCGCCCATAGCGAAGACTGGGTGAGGGCGATCGGCAGCCACGAACCGAGCATCAGCAACAACGACAGTCCGCTGACCCATTGGCCCAGACCACGATCAGCCAGGTGCCCGGCGCGCGCCGCAGCCAGTGCACCGGCTGCACCGGCAAGGCCAAACAGGCCGATTTCGCTGTGCGACAGCGAGAGCGGTGGCGCTGCGAGCGGCAGGACCATCGGCGTCCACAGCACCATGGCGCTGGCGAATGTCAGCAGGGCGAGCAGCGCGCGTTGGCGCAGAACCGGTTCTTCCTTGAACAGGACGAATACCGAGGCGATCAATGCGCGATAGGTTGACGCCGGTTGTGGGTCTTCATGCTTGGGCAATACGCGAAGCAACAGCAACGCCATCAACAACGTCAGGCCCGCCGACAGCCAATAGATGGCGCGCCATCCGGCCAGATCAGCCATTCCTCCTGCAACGGTACGCGCCAGCAGGATGCCGACGACGATGCCGCTGGTGACCACACCCACCACTCGGCCCCGTTGTGCCGGGATCGCCAGGGTCGCGGCATAGGCCACCAGCACTTGCGTCACCACGGCGAGTAAACCGGTCAGTGTCATGCCCAGCAGCAACCAGACGCTGTTGGGGGCCAGTCCGATCATTAACAGGGCCACGGCGGATAGCAGCGTCTGGCTGACGATCAATCGCCGTCGGTTGAGCAAATCGCCGAGTGGCACCAGCAGCACCAATCCGACGCCGTAACCCACCTGTGTCAGGGTGATAACGATACCGATGGTTGCCGGCGACAAAGCGAATGCGTCGGCCATGGCATCCAGCAATGGCTGCGCGTAATACACATTGCCCACTGCCAGACCACAGGCCACGGCGAAGAGCAGCACCACGCTGCTACTGAGTGATTGAGGTTTCATACCCGGATCCTTTTTAGGTTTCAAATTAAAACCAGAATCACGGTAAGTAATTCGGTTTCATTTTGCAACCTGATTAATCGAATCCGTGGACCACACAAAGCAAAAGATCGCAGACAAGCTGCGATCTTTTGCAGGTGCGAGGGGAGGGGATCAGCGCAGGGTATCGACCATATCGGCGATTGTGGTCAGCACGTCCTTGCCCAGCTGTTTCGAGCGTTTGCCCGACCAGCCGGTTTGCGGGTTCGGCGCGTCGTCGTGATCCTTGAACGGCATTTCCAGGGTCAGCGACAGGCAGTCATACTTCTGGCCGACGCTATTGCACGCCAGGGTCATGTTGGCCTGGCCCGGCTCGTCGCGGGTGTAGCCGTACTGGGTCTGGAAGTCCTTGGTGGTGCGCTTGAGGTGGCTGCGGAAATGCTCTTCGAGCTTCTCGATCCGTGGCGTGTAACCCGGATTGCCCTCGCAACCAGCGGTGAATACGTGAGGGATTTCTTCATCGCCGTGTACATCAAGGAACAGATCGACGCCGTATTTTTCCATCTGTTGCTGGACGAACAGTACTTCGGGGCTGACTTCCTGGCTGGCGTTCTGCCAGGCGCGGTTCAGATCCTGCCCCATTGCATTGGTGCGCAGATGACCATGGAAAGCGCCGTCCGGGTTCATGTTCGGTACAAGGTAAAGGTCGGCGCTGGCGAGCAGTTTGTTCAAGACCGGATCGTCGTGTTTTTCCAGACGCTCGATCACGCCTTCCATGAACCATTCGGCCATGTGCTCGCCGGGATGCTGTTGGGCGATGATCCAGACTTTGCGCTGGCCTTCGGCGCCGCTGCCTTTGCGCAGCAGTTGAATGTCGCGGCCCTCGACGCTCTTGCCGGTCGCCAGCAACTCGGTGCCGGCCTTGGTCAGTGCCTGCTCGATCAGCCAGTCGTGGCGGCCACGGCTATAGGGTTCGAAGTAGGCGAACCAGGCGTGGGTCTGCTCGGCTTCGAGGCAGAAGCGCAGGCTGTCACCTTCGAATTGGGTCGGAATGCGGAACCAGTTGACGTGGTCGTAGGACGCGACGGCCTGATAGCCGGTCCAGGCTTTGTTGTAGGAGGACTGGCTGGCGTTGACCAGGCGAAACCAGTGTTCCTGATGGACATGCAGGCCGCTGGCCTTGAAGTGGAACCACTGGAAATGCGCGCTGCGGGTGTCTGGGCGAATAGCCAGAACCGGGTTGAGCGGATTGCTGATGTCGATGACTTGGATGTTGCCGCTGTCGAAGTTGGCGCTGATGTCGAACGAAGATTTGGCCACGGTCATAATCGGTTCCTGAATATGATTTTTATGGCGGCTACTTTACACGCAAGACAGCGGTGAAACCGAGGGAAATTGCGGGGTGTGGCGGGGGGCGTCTTCCATGACGCGGACGCAGCTTAGGGGCTATGCGATTGATTCTCAAGTGCTAATTGCTATTAGTTTGGCCCAATGTGGCCGGGCCTGGCTTGCCAACCGATATTCTTTTGATATTATCCGCGCCATCGAATTTGCAGCACATAAAGACTTCATTAGCCTGAAGCCACAAGCCCGAAAAACGGGCAAAAAAAAGACCCGGCAAAAAGCCGGGTCAAAAACCGTGATTAGCCTGATGAGGAGATAGTCCAGAAGACCGACCTAAGGTCTCTGGTCCATCGACTGATCTCGCGACCAGCTGCTTGCAATAATAATCATTATCATTTGCAAGTCAAATGTTTTTATCTGCGCGATTGGAAAATTCTTTCCTGTCCGTCCCAATTCCGTTCCTCAGACTTCCTCGCTATCGAGCGAATGGTCGACCATCGCCCGCGCCATATCCACCATGTGCACCACCGAAAAGGCCAGGTCGCGACTCGCGCCTTGCAAATTTTCCGCTGCCTTGAAGGCGGTCGCCGCCGCACATCGCAGCAAATCCGAGGCGTGGACCAGGGCCTCTTCGCCACTGAGATGGCGTCTGACGTCGAAAAATCGTTCATCGACTTCGGGTTCTGATACAGCAGGTTTCAAGTAATAGTCCAGGGCACGTTGTGCCGCTGCGTTGCCTTGGGGAGAGGTGAACGTGGTGTCCATTTGCAGATCTGGCAAGTCTTTGCTGCTGATATTCATGATAAGGGCCACTCCTTGTTCGATTGAAAATCCGTGGCTTCAGAATAGTACGATGCGTAGTTGTGACTAGAATTTAAATACTACAATATGTGTTTTGTCGGCCGAAGGCGTCAGCGTAAGGTGCCGCACATGGATAAATGGATTGAGTTGGTCAAGGCCAAGATGAGTGAACTCAAAATCACTCAAACAGAGCTCGGAGAGCGCGTCGGCATGTCCCAGGGCGGGATCGGCCATTGGCTGAACAAACGCCGGGAGCCTGGTATCACGCAAATGAACCGCGTGCTGCAGGCACTGGGCATGGACTTCCTTGAAGTGGTCCTGGTGATTCGCGAACCGCAAGTCACGCCGGACGACGACATGCCGCTGGCGCAGAAGTACAACCCGTACTTCCGCTACCCGGTCAGCGATTGGCGAACACCGTGCGAAGTGCGCGAAAACGGTCAGCCGGCCTACGTCTCGTCGACAGACAAGCAGGTTTTCCAACTGACGGACTACCATGCCCGAGGGGCAGCGTTCTGGCTGACGGTGGCTGGAGACTCGATGACCGCACCCCGCGGCCCGAGCATTGCCGAAGGCATGCTGATCCTGGTGGATCCGGAGGCGGAAGCGGTGCCTGGCAAACTGGTGATTGCGCGGTGGGCCGACAGCGAAGAGGCGATCTTCCGCAAGCTGGACGAAGAGGGCGGCCAGCGTTACCTGGTGCCGCTCAATCCGACCTGGCCGAAAGCCTTGTTTACCGATGACTGTCGAATCATCGGCGTAGTGGTTCAGGCAACGGCGCGTTACTAGTCAGATCGATCCTCGCTTGGCGTAGGATCGATCTTCGTCATTTACACTTCTTCCAATTCAACCAGAGCGCTGCCTTCGCCAACCATTTCACCTTCCTGGCAATACAGCGCTTTGATCACCCCGGCATGCGGCGCGCGGATACTGTGTTCCATCTTCATGGCTTCCAGCACCACCAGTTGCGCACCGGCCTCTACTGATTGCCCGGCCTCGACCAGAACACGCACGATGCTGCCGTTCATGGGCGCAGTCAGGCCACCCTGATGACTATGGCTGGCTTCTACGGCGCTGATCGGGTCAAAGGCCTGAATACGCCGCAACTCACCTTCCCATTGCAGAAACAACGAATCGCCCTGGCGAATCGCGCGCAAGGAACGACGCACGCCGTCGTGTTCGACAACCAGCGCTTCACCGGCAAGCTTCGCGTCGCCACTGGCACCCAGCGTCAGCGCTCGATCCTGGCCTTCGCAGCTCAAATGCACAGTGATTTCCTGCGGCAGACCTGCACGCAAACCACTGTTCATTGCCCATGGCGAACTCGGGTCATCCTTGCGCGCAAGCGCCGGCAAAGTCTGCACGAACGCTTGCGCCCCGGCATTCCAGAACGCATCACTCAACTCGCCCGGAACCGGCAACAGTTGCTCCTGATAACGCGGAATAAAACCGGTATCCAGTTCCGCTGCGGCAAACGCCGGATGCGCGATGATTCGGCGCAGAAAATTGATGTTGGTCTTCAGTCCGCCAATCGCGAATTCATCGAGCATGCCCAACAACCGCAGTCGCGCCTGTTCACGATCCTCGCCCCAAGCAATCAGCTTGCCGAGCATCGGGTCGTAGAATGGCGAAATCTCGTCACCTTCTGCAACGCCGCTATCCACCCGCCGTCCCGGCCCCTCAGCCGATTCGCGATATAACTCCAGACGCCCGGTGGCTGGCAGGAAATCGTTCGACGGATCTTCGGCATACAGCCGCACTTCAATTGCATGCCCGTTGAGCGGCACTTGCGCTTGTGTGATCGGCAGCGCTTCCCCACGGGCCACGCGAATCTGCCACGCCACCAGATCCAGTCCGGTGATGGCTTCGGTGACTGGATGCTCGACCTGCAGCCGCGTATTCATCTCCATGAAGAAGAACTCGCCGCGTGCATCCAGCAAGAACTCCACGGTGCCGGCGCCGACATAGCCGATCGCCTGCGCCGAACGAACCGCTGCCTCGCCCATGGCGCGACGCAGCTCCGGTGTCAGGCCAGGTGCCGGTGCTTCCTCGACGACTTTCTGGTGGCGGCGCTGAATCGAGCAGTCACGCTCGTTGAGGTAAAGGCAATTGCCATGCTGGTCGGCAAACACCTGGATCTCCACATGGCGCGGCTTGAGCAGGTATTTCTCCACCAGCATCCGCGAATCACCGAACGACGACTGCGCCTCACGCTGAGCCGAGGCCAGCGCTTCGGCCAATTGACTGACGTCCTCGACAACTTTCATGCCCTTGCCGCCGCCACCGGCAGTGGCCTTGAGCAACACGGGATAACCAATCCGCTCGCAGGCATCACGGAAGGTATCCAGATCCTGGGCTTCGCCGTGATAACCCGGCACCAGCGGCACGCCAGCCGTTTCCATCAACGCCTTGGCGGCGGATTTGCTGCCCATGGCGTCGATGGCCGAGGCGGGCGGGCCGAGGAAAATCAGGCCCGCCGCTTCAATGGCGCGAGCAAACCCGGCGTTCTCGGAGAGAAAGCCATAACCCGGGTGAATCGCCTGCGCGCCGCTGGCTTTCGCTGCAGCGATCAGTTTGTCGATTTGCAGATAGCTGTCGGCGGCTTTGCTGCCACCAAGGTCGACGCGGATATCCGCTTCACGGCTGTGCCGCGCGTCGCGGTCGGTGGCGCTGTGCACAGCGACGGTGGTCAGGCCCAGAGCCTTGGCGGTGCGCATCACGCGACAAGCGATTTCGCCACGGTTGGCCACCAGCAGGGTGGTGAGAACAGGTGCGCTCATCAACGCGGCTCCTTGGTGGTGGTTGCGGCTTGCCAGCCCGGTGGGCGTTTTTGCAGAAAGGCGCGCAAGCCTTCCTGGCCTTCGGGGCTGACGCGGATGCGCGCGATGGCGTTTTCGGTGTAGCGGCGCAGCGCCGGGGTCAGTGCACCGTTGCCGACCTCGCGCAGCAAGTCTTTGCTGGCGCGCATGGCAGCGGGGCTGTTGAGCAGCAGGTTGTTGATCCATTGTTCAACTTGCCCATCAAGTTCGGTCGCCGGATAGCTCTCGGACAACAAACCGATTTCCCGAGCACGTTGGCCACCAAAGCGTTCGGCGGTCAGGGCATATCGACGTGCGGCACGTTCGCCGATGGCCTGCACCACGAACGGGCTGATCACCGCAGGTGCCAAACCGATGCGCACTTCCGACAGGCAGAACTGCGCGTCATCCGCACCAATCGCCATGTCGCAGCAACTGATCAGGCCCAGTGCGCCGCCGAACGCCGCGCCCTGGACCACGGCCAGGGTCGGGATTTTCAGCTTGGCGAGGTTGTACATCAACTCTGCCAGTTCGCGGGCGTCGTCGAGGTTGGTGTGGTAATCGAGTTCGGCCGATTGCTGCATCCAGGCCAGATCGGCACCGGCGCTGAAATGTTTGCCGCGCCCGCGCAACAGCAGGAAACGCAGGCTGGCGTCGCTGGCCACCTTGTCGAGGGCGAGGATCAGCTCGCGGATCATCTCGGCATTGAAGGCGTTGTTCTTTTCGGCGCGGTTGAGCCACAGCGTGGCGAAACCGCGTGGGTCAGTCTGCAGTTCAAGGGTGTTGAAGTCGCTCATGAGATTCTCCCGATCACATCCGGAACACGCCGAAGCGGCTCGGTTCGATTGGCGCGTTCAGCGACGCGGACAAGGCCAGGGCCAGCACATCGCGGGTCTGCGCCGGGTCGATGACGCCGTCGTCCCACAGCCGCGCACTGGAATAGTAGGGATGCCCCTGTTCTTCGTACTGGTCGAGGATCGGCTGCTTGATGTCGGCTTCCTGCTCGGCACTGAAGGCCTGGCCGCTACGCTCGGCCTGTTCGCGTTTGACCTGCACCAGCACGCCCGCTGCCTGTTCGGCGCCCATTACGCCAATTCGCGCGTTCGGCCACATCCACAGGAAACGCGGATCGTAAGCTCGGCCGCACATGCCGTAGTTACCGGCGCCGAAGCTGCCACCGATGATCACGGTGAATTTCGGCACCTTGGCGCAGGCCACCGCCGTTACCAGTTTTGCGCCATGCTTGGCGATGCCGCCGGCTTCGTATTTCTGCCCGACCATGAAGCCGGTAATGTTCTGCAGGAACAGCAATGGAATGCCACGCTGGCAGGCCAGTTCGATGAAGTGCGCGCCTTTCTGCGCGGCTTCAGCGAAGAGGATGCCGTTGTTGGCGAGGATCGCAATCGGATAGCCGTGCAGATGAGCAAAACCGCACACCAGCGTGGTACCGAACAGCGCTTTGAACTCATCGAACACCGATCCGTCGACCAGTCGCGCAATCACTTCGTGCACATCGAACGGTTGCTTGGCGTCGGCCGAGACCACGCCATACAACTCGTCACTGGCGTACAGCGGCGCAATCGGCGCGCGCTGCTGCACTTCGCCGAGTTTGCGCCAGTTGAGGTTGGCAACGCTGCGGCGGGCGAGGGCGAGGGCGTGTTCGTCGCTCTCGGCGTAATGGTCGGCCACCCCGGAAATCTTGCAGTGCACATCGGCGCCACCAAGGTCCTCGGCGCTGACCACTTCCCCGGTCGCGGCTTTCACCAACGGCGGGCCAGCGAGGAAAATGGTTGCCTGATTGCGCACCATGATCGCTTCGTCAGCCATCGCTGGCACGTACGCACCACCAGCGGTGCACGAGCCCATGACCACGGCGATCTGCGGGATGCCCATGGCGCTCATGTTGGCCTGGTTGAAAAAAATCCGCCCGAAGTGCTCGCGATCCGGGAACACTTCATCCTGACGCGGCAGGTTGGCGCCGCCGGAGTCCACCAGATAAATGCACGGCAGGCGGTTTTGCTGGGCGATGGTCTGCGCGCGCAGGTGTTTCTTCACGGTCAGCGGATAATACGAGCCACCTTTCACGGTCGCGTCGTTGGCGACGATCATGCATTCGACACCTTCAATCCGACCGATCCCGGCAATCACGCCAGCGGCGGGCACGTCTTCGCCATAAACGGCGTGCGCGGCCAACTGACTGATTTCCAGAAACGGCGAGCCCGGATCGAGCAAGCGATTGATGCGCTCACGCGGCAGCAGTTTGCCCCGTGAGGTGTGGCGTTCCTGAGCCTTTGCGCCGCCACCCTGCGCCACTTGGGCAAGCAGGGTATGCAAGGCGTCGACTTGCTTGAGCATCGCTGCGCTGTTGGCGGCGAACTCCGCTGATCGAGGATTGAGCTGAGTGTGCAAAATAGCCATGGCCAGCTCCGTTTTAGCGGGTTTCGTTGAACAGTTCGCGACCGATCAGCATGCGACGGATCTCACTGGTGCCGGCGCCGATTTCGTACAGCTTGGCGTCACGCAACAGACGCCCGGCCGGGAACTCGTTGATGTAGCCGTTGCCGCCAAGAATCTGGATCGCGTCGAGGGCCATTTGCGTGGCGCGTTCGGCGGTATAGAGGATCACGCCGGCGGCGTCCTTGCGCGTGGTTTCGCCGCGCTCGCAGGCCTGGGCGACGGCGTAGAGATAGGCGCGGCTGGCGTTGAGCTGGGTGTACATGTCAGCAACTTTGCCCTGGATCAGCTGGAATTCGCCGATGCTCTGGCCGAACTGTTTGCGGTCGTGGATGTACGGCACTATCAGGTCCATGCACGACTGCATGATCCCGGTCGGGCCACCTGAAAGAACAACGCGCTCGTAATCGAGGCCGCTCATCAAGACTTTTACGCCGCCGTTGAGCACGCCGAGAATGTTCTCTTCCGGCACTTCAACGTCATCGAAAAACAGCTCGCAAGTGTTGGAGCCGCGCATGCCGAGCTTGTCGAACTTGTTGCTGCGGCTGAAGCCTTTCCAGTCGCGCTCGACGATGAATGCGGTGATGCCGTGCGGGCCTTTTTCCAGATCGGTCTTGGCGTAGATCACGTAGGTGTTGGCGTCGGGTCCGTTGGTGATCCAGGTCTTGCTGCCGTTGAGGACAAAGCGATCACCGCGTCTGTCGGCGCGCAGTTTCATCGAAACCACGTCGGAGCCGGCGTTAGGCTCGCTCATCGCGAGGGCGCCGACGTGTTCGCCGCTGATCAGCTTCGGCAGGTATTTGCTTTTCTGTTCGTGGTTGCCGTTGCGGTTGATCTGGTTGACGCAGAGGTTGGAGTGCGCGCCGTAGGACAACGCCACCGACGCCGAGCCGCGACTGATTTCTTCCATCGCCACCACGTGCGCCAGGTAACCCAGGCCGGCACCACCGTACTCTTCCGGCACGGTGATGCCGAGCAGGCCCATGTCACCGAATTTGCGCCACATGTCGGCGGGGAACAGGTTGTCACTGTCGATCTGCGCCGCACGCGGAGCGATCTCTTTAGCGACGAAGGACTGAACCTGATCGCGCAGCATGTCGATGGTTTCACCGAGGGCGAAATTCAGGGATGGATAGCTCATGAGGCACCTTTTGGCTTTTTTGTAGGGTGGGGAGAGTGGCGTTTCAGTTCTCACCTTTACGTTAACGTAAGCCTGCGGCGAATGGCTGTCAATCACCCTTTACGTTAACGTCAACTTGAGCGAGAGTAGGGGCAGTTCAAGATTGAAAGCGGACCGGTTCTGTAGGACTGAGCCTTTGTGGTGAGGGGATTTATCCCCGATGGGGCGCGTAGCGGCCCTGAAACCTGTGATCGCGTTGAAAACGCATTCGCCGGGTACTCGTCTGCTTCGCAGCCGATCGGGGATAAATCCTCTCGCCACAAAGCTCAATCCTGCAAGTGACTGTCGGCAACCCATAAATAAAGACAATAGGGGTCGTCATGGATCAACCCAGTGCAAACCCGCAGCGCAGCTATAGCCGCGGTTCTCAGGACAAGGCCTTGCTGGCGATGACCATCGGGCAGAAGTTCGACGAGACCGTCACGCAGTACGCGGACGGCGAGGCGCTGGTGGTGCGACATCAGCAGTTGCGCTACTCATGGCGACAACTGGCCGACGCCGTGGATGTGCATGCCAGAGCCTTGCTCGCATTGGGTTTGCAGGCTGGCGACCGGCTCGGCATCTGGGCACCGAATTGCGCGCAGTGGTGCATCACGCAAATCGCCACGGCGAAAATCGGCGTGATCCTGGTCAACATCAATCCGGCTTACCGCAGCTCCGAACTGGAATACGTGCTCAAGCAGTCCGGCTGTCAGTGGCTGGTCTGTGCGGGGGCGTTCAAGTCTTCCGACTATCACGGCATGTTGCAGGGCCTGGTGCCGGAGCTGGCCGAGCAATCCATCGGTCAGTTGCGGAGCGAGCGTCTGCCGGATTTGCGCGGAGTGATCAGTCTCGACAAACAGCCGCCGTCAGGTTTCCTGCCATGGTCACAATTGGCCGGTCTGGCCATCAATGCCTCCCCAGAGCAATTACGTGAACGCAGCAACAGCCTGCACTTTGATCAACCCGTGAACATCCAGTACACCTCCGGCACAACCGGTTTCCCCAAGGGCGCGACCCTCAGTCACTACAACATCCTCAACAACGGTTACATGGTCGGCGAAAGCATTGGTCTGACCCCGACTGATCGCCTGGTGATCCCGGTGCCGCTGTATCACTGCTTCGGCATGGTCATGGGCAACCTTGGTTGCATTACCCACGGCAGCACGATGGTTTACCCCAACGATGCCTTCGATCCGTTGCTGACCCTGCAAACCGTCGCCGAGGAAAAGGCCACCGGGCTGTATGGCGTGCCGACCATGTTCATTGCCATGCTCGATCAGCCGCAACGCGCCGAATTCGATCTGTCGAGCCTGCGCACCGGGATCATGGCTGGCGCTACCTGCCCGATCGAAGTGATGCGCCGGGTCATCAGCGAGATGCACATGAACGAAGTGCAGATCGCTTACGGCATGACTGAAACGAGCCCGGTGTCGTTGCAAACCGGCCCGAATGACGAGCTTGAATTGCGTGTGACCACCGTCGGCCGCACTCAGCCGCAACTGGAAAGCAAGATCATTGATGAAGCCGGCAACCCGGTACCACGCGGCACCATCGGCGAGCTGTGCACCCGCGGTTACAGCGTGATGCTCGGTTACTGGAGCAATCCGCAAGCCACGGCAGAGGCTATCGATGAGGCGGGCTGGATGCACACCGGCGATCTGGCGAGCATGAATGAGGAGGGTTACGTCAACATCGCCGGGCGCAACAAGGACATGATCATCCGTGGCGGCGAGAACATTTATCCGCGTGAGCTGGAAGAATTCTTCTTCACTCACCCGGCGGTAGCGGACGTGCAGGTGATCGGCATTCCGTGTTCGCGTTACGGTGAAGAGATCGTCGCCTGGATCAAGTTTCACCCCGGCCACAACGCTTCCGAGCTGGAGCTGCAAACCTGGTGCAAGGAGCGCATCGCGCACTTCAAGACGCCACGGCACTTCAAGTTCGTCGAAGAGTTTCCGATGACGGTGACGGGCAAGATTCAGAAGTTCAGGATGCGGGAAATAAGCATTGAAGAGCTACGCGAAAAGCAAGCCTGACGAAGATCAAATGTGGGAGCGAGCCTGCTCGCGAATGCAGTGTGTCATTCAGCGCAGATGTGTCTGATACACCGCTTTCGCGAGCAGGCTCGCTCCCACAAGGGATGCGCAGTGAAAACAGGAATCACAGAAAGCACAAAGGGGAGCCGAGGCTCCCCTTTAATTTTGTCGTCGCGTGCTCTTTTTTATTATTGAGGGTCGGTCTGTTGTTGTTTTTGGCAACCGTGGCCCTTTACCGCTGTTTTTGGCGACCCCCATCCGGGGTCAAGAGCAAACGTATTTTTTTGAGCGCTGATCTGCTTTCTCGTTAAACGATCCAACCGATTCGGGAGCTACCTGAAGGTAGTTTTATTGTTCTCTGCCCGGTTGCGGGTCACTCCTGAGAGCACCCTGAAAAGCACACCTTCTCCAAAAAAATCTGTTAGCTGCGTCTCTGCCGTGTTGTTTTTGTTATGTCAGAGTCGGTACGTCTTATTCTTATTGTGGTTTGCTGCTTTTTATTCTTGTTATGCCATAGAGATAGCAGAACGCGTGCCAACTTTTAAAAACCCTTATAAATCAACAATATATGATTTTCGGGGATTTTTCGTTCCAGCAAAGCCAGACAATTTGTTTCCGTGTTACTCGCTTATGCCCACGTTTTCGACTCCGCGGTAACACCGTGGTCCCTCACTGTGCGCTGCGAGCCTTGGCCACGCGCGAACCGCTCGGCCGACCGAGCACTGCGCTGATCTGCTGACCCGCGGCAATCAAGGCGTCCAGGTCGATACCGGTGTCGATCCCCAGGCCATTGAGCAGGTACACAACGTCTTCGGTGGCGACGTTACCGCTCGCACCTTTTGCGTACGGGCAGCCGCCAAGCCCCGCGATAGAGCTGTCGAACACGGAAATGCCTTCGAGCAGGCTGGCGTAGATATTGGCCATCGCCTGGCCATAGGTGTCGTGGAAATGCCCGGCGAGCTTGTCGCGTGGAACTTGCGCCGACACCACTTCAAACAGCCGGCGGGTGGCGCCAGCGGTGCCGGTGCCGATGGTGTCGCCCAGCGAAACCTCGTAGCAGCCCATCGCGTACAACTCGCGCGCGACCATCGCCACCTGCTCCGGCGCGACCGTGCCTTCATACGGGCAGCCGAGCACGCAAGACACGTAACCGCGCACGGTAACGCCATGCTGTTGCGCCGCTTCCATGATCGGCGCAAAGCGCGCAAGGCTTTCGCTGATCGAGCAGTTGATGTTGCGCTGCGAGAAGGCTTCGGACGCGGCGGCGAACACCGCGACTTCCTTCACACCGGCAGCAATCGCATCTTCAAAGCCACGCAGGTTCGGCGCCAGTGCACCGTAGGTGACGCCGGGTTTGCGCTGGATCTGCGCGAACACTTCGGCGGAACCGGCCATTTGCGGCACCCACTTCGGTGAAACGAAACTGCCGACTTCTATATAGCCAAGACCGGCGGCGCTCAAGGCGTCGACCAATTGCACCTTGTCGGCAACGCTGATCGGTTGGGCTTCGTTCTGCAGGCCATCGCGTGGGCCGACTTCGATCAGGCGTACTTGGGAGGGGAGGGACATAGGCTGACCTGCTCATTTTCTGAAATACATGAGGTCCCCTGTGGGAGCGGGCTTGCCCGCGATGGCGTCGGGTCAGTCAGCATATTTGCTGGAGGTGCCGGCCTCATCGCGGGCAAGCCCGCTCCCACAGGGGTTTGATTACTGCGCCGCTTGCTGGCTTTTAAGCGTCTGCTCCAGCGCCTGCACACAGCGCTCTTCGGCGGTGTCGAGTTCCAGTTTCATCTGCTCGATGTCGAGCAACTGCTGCTCCAGCTGTTCCCGACGTTCGCTGATTTTCGCCAGCATGCTGTTGAGTTGTTTGGTGTTACCGCTCGACGGGTCGTAGAGCTCGATCAGTTCGCGGCATTCGGCCAGTGAAAAACCGATGCGCTTGCCGCGCAGGATCAGCTTCAGGCTGACCTTGTCGCGTGGCGAATAGATGCGTTCCTGGCCACGACGCTCGGGGCTGAGCAGGCCTTGTTCTTCATAAAAACGGATCGCCCGGGTGGTGATGTCCAGCTCGCGGGCGAGGTCGGAAATGCTGTAAGTCTGGCTGCTCATGAAAGCGCTCGAAAAAAGGTCTTGGCGCTAAGCTAATGGCAGGTTGACGTTTACGTCAAGCGGGATGATCTGTGGTGTTCATGCTGGCCTCATCGCGAGCAGGCTCACTCCTACAATTGGTTGCATTTCTTCAGATGAAACACGGTCAACTGTAGGAGTGAGCCTGCTCGCGATGGGCGCGCCTCGGTTTAAAGTCTTACACCTTATCCAGCTTCTTCTCATGCGCCGTCACCTGCTGGCACAACTCGATCATCTGTTCGCGCATCCAGCGATTCGCCGGGTCCTGGTCGGTGCTTTCATGCCAGTACAAATGCGTCTCCACCGGCGGTACATCGTTGACCGGCAGATTGAATGCATGCAGTTCATGCCGGCGGGCAAAGCGCTCCGGCACGGTCATGACCATATCGGTTTGCTGCATCACCTGCGACGCCATCAGGTAATGCTGCGAGCGCAGGGCGATCTTGCGCTGAATGCCCATTTTGCCCAGCGCCAGATCGACATAACCCAGACCACTGCGGCGGCTGGAAATGTGGATATGGGTCAGCGACAGATAATCATCGAGAGACAGTTTTTCCTTGCCTGCCATCGGATGACCCTTGCGCATCGCACAGACGTAACGGTCTTCCATCAGCTTGACGTGACGCACCTGCGGGTCAGTGTTGAGCGGTGCATCCACGGCAAAATCCAGGCGTCCGGCCGCCAGTTCCTTGGTGGTCTCGCGGCGTTTCGACAGAAAGCTTTCGATGATCACCGTCGGCGCCAGACGGCGCAGACGCTGGAACAGCGGCGGCAAAATCACCGCTTCGGTGAGGTCGGTCATGCTGATGCGATAGGTCTTGACCGCTTGTGCCGGGTTGAAAATCCGGCTTTCCTGAACCGACACGCGCAACAGCGACAGCGCGTTACGCACCGGGCCGATGATGTTCTGCGCCATCGGCGTCGGCACCATGCCTTGGGCGGTGCGCACGAACAGCGGGTCGTTGAAGGTCTCGCGCAGTCGCGCCAGTGCGTTGGACACCGCTGGCTGAGTGATCCCGACGATCTGCCCGGCGCGGGTCAGGTTGGCTTCGGTATAGATCGCGTCAAAGACGATGAAAAGGTTGAGGTCGACCTTGCTCAGATTCATAACGCGGCTTCTCTTGTTATTCAGGGCGGTGTTTTAAGGGCTGACGATCACTGGATCATATATCGGTGATGAATGTTTATACACGCCGAGAATAGGCTAGGTAAATTATCAGCGCTGTTCTAGCATCGATTGCATGCCTTAAACAACCTCTGCTGAAGAACTGCCAACCATCGGGAGCTGCTCATGGATTTCGCTTATTCGCACAAGGTGCAAGAACTGCGTGAGCGCGTAACCGCGTTCATGGACACTTACGTTTATCCGGCTGAAGCGGTGTTCGAACGCCAGGTTGCCGAAGGCGATCGCTGGCAGCCGACAGCGATCATGGAAGAGCTCAAAGCCAAGGCCAAGGCCGAGGGCTTGTGGAATTTGTTTCTGCCAGAGTCGGAACTCGGTGCCGGCCTGAGCAACCTTGAATACGCGCCACTGGCGGAAATCATGGGCCGCTCGCTGCTCGGCCCTGAGCCGTTCAACTGCTCGGCACCGGACACCGGCAACATGGAGGTGCTGGTGCGCTACGCTAATGAAGAACAGAAACAGCGCTGGCTCGAACCGTTGTTGCGCGGTGAGATCCGCTCGGCTTTCGCCATGACCGAGCCGGACGTGGCTTCTTCCGACGCCACCAACATGGCCGCCCGTGCCGTGCGCGATGGTGACGAGTGGGTGATCAACGGCAAGAAGTGGTGGACTTCCGGCGCCTGCGACCCGCGCTGCAAAATCCTCATCTTCATGGGCCTGAGCAATCCTGATGCACCCCGTCACGCCCAGCACTCGATGATCCTCGTGCCGGTTGATACCCCCGGGGTGAAAATCGTCCGTCCGCTGCCGGTGTTCGGCTACGACGACGCGCCGCACGGTCACGCCGAAGTGCTGTTCGACAATGTGCGGGTGCCGTACGAAAACGTCCTGTTGGGTGAAGGGCGCGGCTTCGAAATTGCTCAGGGTCGCCTTGGCCCGGGACGGATTCACCACTGCATGCGTTCGATCGGCATGGCCGAGCGTGCACTGGAACTGATGTGCAAACGCTCGGTGAGCCGAACCGCGTTCGGCAAACCGCTGGCGCGTTTGGGCGGTAACGTCGACAAGATCGCCGACTCGCGGATGGAAATCGACATGGCGCGCCTGCTGACGCTGAAAGCGGCATACATGATGGACACCGTGGGTAACAAGGTGGCGAAGAGCGAGATTGCGCAGATCAAAGTCGTTGCGCCCAATGTTGCGCTGCGCGTGATCGATCGGGCGATCCAGATCCATGGCGGGGCAGGGGTTTCCAACGATTTCCCACTGGCCTACATGTACGCCATGCAACGCACCCTGCGCCTGGCTGATGGCCCGGACGAAGTGCACCGTGCGGCGATCGGCAAGTTCGAGATCGGCAAGTATGTGCCGAAGGAAATGTTGCGTAGCGAGCGCTGAGCCAGAACTTCACCCCTGATCATTCCCACGCTCTGCGTGGGAATGCATCCCGTGACGCTCCGCGTCACAGCGGACGCGGAGCGTCCATGGCGGCGTTACCACGCGGAGCGTGGGAACGATCAGGCGCAAGTCAATACACCCAAACCTCAACCCGCCGATTCTTGATCCGCCCTTCATCCGCATTGTTCGCCGCCACCGGCATCAGCGCCCCAAAGCCGCGAACCTCACGTAAAACCACCCCGTTCTTCACCAACTCGCGCCGCACCGCCATCGCCCGCAGCTTCGATAGCAAATCTGCCCGCGCCGGATCGTCCTTGGCATCGCCAAATCCGACCAATGTCACTGCGCGTTCGGTCTTGTCATGGCGCTTTATATAGTCGAGTACCCGTGCCAGATCCTGATGCGCCTTGTTATCCAGGGTCGCGCTGCCTTCTTCAAAACGGAAATTCACTGTCAGACGCTGGGCATGCCGGCTGAGGGATTGATAACCCTCTGGCATCAGCGCATTCGGTGCGACCGTCATGGCCTGCACGGTCTGGCTGATAAAACCGTTGGCCGCGACAATCGCCTGGCCCTGAGGGCTCTGCGCAAATGCCACCAACGCTTTGGCCCATGGGTTCTTGCTGTCCGGTGGCAGATAGAAGAACAGCCGTCGCGACAGTGGATAGTCTTCGGTGGCGATCAGGCTGTTGAGCGGCAGCATCGATTGCGACGCGCCATCGGCAATCGCCACCGCTTTAGCCTGACGCACGTAGGGCAAACCGATGAAGCCAATACCTTGCGGATCAGTGCTGACGGCGTCGGACAATTGCTCACTGGATTCGAACCTTTTCGCTGAAGTACTCAGACTTTTCCCACGACGACTCAGGACCAGTTCCTTAAACGTGTCGTACGTGCCGGACTGATCATCCCGGGCATATAAATGAATCGGCCCGCCACGGGCACCGAGGTCTTCCCAGGTTTTTACTTCACCGGCGAAGATCCGCGCCAGTTGCTCGGTATCCAATTGCTGCAATGGGTTGTCGGGGTGAAGGATGATCGCCAGGCCATCGATGGCGATGACTTGCTCGGCGCTGGGACTTTTCAGATCGCCGAGCGCTTGCAGGCCGAGCAACTCGCTGTCTTTGATCTCGCGGGAAGAGGCGGCCACATCGGCGCTGGCGTTTTTCAACGCGGTGAAACCGGTGCTGGAACCGTGGGCGGTGACGTCGACGACCACGCGTTTGCCGTCGGCAGTCTGCCCAACGACGCGTAGTTCGTTGGCGGTGTCCGGGGTTTCGCGATGGACCTTCAGCAAGCCTTGCTCTTGCAGCAAGCCTTCGACCAGCGCCGGGCCGAGTTCCGCGCCAATCGTGTTGGAGCCCTGAATGCGCAGCGCCGGGCCGTTTTCGGGTATTGGCAGGGCCGCGGCAGAGACCGACAGCCATGCACTGAATAGAAAAACGCACAGAACACGCAGGGTCATGCCGGCACCGAATCAAGCCAAGGGGATTGCCGGGGAGATTAAGTCAGACGTATGACCAAAACGTGACAGTCATTCAATGTAGAGGAGCCTTTGTGGCGAGGGGATTTATCCCCGATGGTTGGCGAAGCCGACCCAAAACTCGTGAATGCGGTTTAACAGGAAAAATTTTGGGGGCGCTTCGCACCCCATCGGGGATAAATCCCCTCGCCACAGGTCAGCCGACCACAGAACCTCATTGTCAAATGTGATTATGTGGTGGCTTCAAGGTCAGGCCAGTTCAAGCCAGATCGGCGCATGGTCCGAAGGCTTTTCCATGCCGCGCAGTTCATAGTCCACGCCCGCCGCTTTCACCCGTGGCAGCAAACCGTGCGACGCCAGAATCACATCAATGCGCAGTCCACGCTTGGGCTCATCTTCAAAGCCACGGCTGCGGTAGTCGAACCAACTGAACATGTCAGTCACGTCCGGGTTCAGGTGACGATAGCTGTCGGTCAGGCCCCAATTTTTCAGGCGGGCCATCCACTCGCGCTCTTCCGGCAGGAAGCTGCATTTGCCGGTTTTCAGCCAGCGCTTCATGTTGTCCGGGCCGATGCCGATGTCGCAGTCTTCCGGAGAAATGTTCACATCGCCCATCACCACCAGTGGCTGTTCGTTGTGGAACTGGCTTTCCAGCAGCGCTTGCAGGTCGCTGTAGAAGCGCTGTTTGGCGGGGAATTTGGTCGGGTGGTCGCGGCTTTCGCCCTGTGGGAAATAGCCGTTCATGATTGTCACCGGCACACCATTGGCGTCGGCAAAAGTGCCCCAGATGAAGCGGCGCTGGGCGTCTTCTTCGTCAGTGGCGAAACCTTTGTGGATCGCGATCGGTTCCTGGCGCGAGAGCAGGGCAACGCCGTAATGACCTTTCTGACCGTGGAAATACACGTGGTAGCCGAGGGCGCGGACTTCTTCCAGCGGGAACTGATCGTCGTGGACTTTGGTTTCTTGCAGGCCGATCACGTCTGGCTGGTGTTTTTCGATCAGCGCTGCCAGCTGATGCGGACGGGCGCGCAGTCCGTTGATGTTGAAGGAAACGATCTTCATGGTCGGCAGTCCTGGCAAAAGGGCGATGCTAGCTGACATGGGGGATGGGGGCCAGTGTGGGAGAAATCATTTTGGTCTGTGGGATGGGCGGTGCCTGTTTTGGCCTCATCGCTGGCAAGCCAGCTCCCACAAGTTTCTCGGGTGTACAGGAATGTTGTGTACGACGCGGACCATGTGGGAGCTGGCTTGCCAGCGATAGGGCCAGTCCAGTCGATGAAGATCCATGGTTGGTCTATACCTGTGGGGAACTGTGCCAACGCCAAAGGGTTCGTACCAACAAGAGCGCAGCCAATTGAGCCGTGCCCCGGGGAGAATCATCGTCATGCCTGAAACCCAGACCGCCATCGCCGACATACATATGCTTGATCGCGGCTACTCCCGCGAAGCCCGATCCTTGCTGTATCAGGCTTATCGCCACGAGCCGACTTTCGGTTACCTGTTCGAAGCCGAGCGTCCCGGCTATGAGCAGCGTGTGCGGGCGACAGTGCGCGAGTTGGTCAAACAACATTTCCTTCAGGATTTGCCGGCCATCGGCCTGCTGGTCAACGACCGCTTGATCGGCATCGCCCTGATCGCACCGCCGCAACGTCGGCTGGGCATCACCGAAAGTTGGGCGTGGCGCTTGCGCATGGTGCTCAGCACCGGTTTTCGCTGCACCCGGCGCTATCTGGAATATCACGATGCCGTGGCCGCGTGTGTGCCCAGCGATTCGGTGCACATGCTGCCGCTGCTTGGTGTACACCCGCAGTTCCAGGGCAAACACTTCGGCGAACAACTGCTGACCGCCGTACATAACTGGTGCGCAGTCGATGAAACCTCACAAGGCGTGGTGCTCGACACCGGTAACCCGCGTTACCTGGAATTTTATAAACGTCAGGGTTACGAGGAGATTGGCGAAGTTGCCGTCGGCCCAGTGCGAGAACACGTATTTTTTCACGCCAATCCACAAGTGTTACAAACTGCAACGGCTTAGAGGTCGAACTTTACCGGCACCCCAGGCTCTATCACGCTCCCAAGCTCGTGATAGCATCCGCGCCTATGAAGTTTCCAGGAAGATTTACCAGTGGCGTGCTCATGCTGTTAACCAGCTGTGCGGCACTGGCGCAAAGTGAATTGGATGTGCGGATCAAACCGTCCAACGATGAACTCAAGGCCAATATAGAAGGCTATATCGGCAGCCTCGGCGATCGCGACGAAGAAGCCTTGCTGCGCTTCAGTCGCGGCGCCGAAGAGCAGGCGCGCAAGGCGGCTCAGGCGTTGGGCTACTATCAGCCGCAGATCGAAAGCGACGTCAAGGGCGGGGACAAACCGCGTCTTGTCCTGAAAATCGATCCCGGCGAACCGATTCGCCTGCGCAACGTCACCATTCGCGTCGACGGCCCGGCTGCCTCCCTCAAATCCTTTCGTGTGCCGAACAGCGACGTGCTCAAATCCGGCGCGGTGCTCAACCATGGTCGCTACGAGGACGCCAAGCGCCTGATCCAGAATCAGGCTTCGCGCTTCGGTTATTTCAGCGGCCACTTCACCAGTCAAAAACTTTTGGTCGACCCACGCGCTGGCGTCGCCGATGTCGAATTGATCTACGAAAGCGGCCCGCGCTATGCGCTGGGTAAAGTCAAATTCGAGGGTGACACGCCGTTCGACGAAGACCTGCTGCAACGCATGGTGCCGTTCAAGGAAGGCGAGCCCTACGACTCCGAGCTGATCGCCGAACTCAATCGCGACCTGCAATCGAGCGGCTATTTTGAAGGCATACGCGTCGATGCCGCACCGACCGCGGCGAAAAACGACGTGATCCCGGTGGACGTCAAACTCGACACGCGCAAGCCGCGCACCATGGGCCTGGGCCTCGGGTATTCCACCGACGTCGGGCCGCGGGTCAAAGCCAACTGGACACGCCACTGGGTCAACCCGCAAGGCGACAGTTATGGCTGGGAAGCGGAAATCTCTGCGCCACGGCAAAACGTCGGGCTGTTCTATGACATTCCGCTCGACCCGCCACTGACTGACAAATTGCGTTGGGCCGGCGGCTATCAATTTGAAGATATCGACGGCTCCGACACGTTGAGCAAACTGCTGACCTTCGGCCCGGAATGGCACAGCAAGTTGCCCAGCGGCTGGCAGCGCGTGATCTCGCTGAAATGGCAGCGCGAAGAATATGAACTCGGCGACGACTCCGGCCTGAGTACTTTGCTGATGCCCGGCATCAGCTATTCCTACCTGAAAAGCGACAACCGCATCGACCCGCACAACGGCTATCGCCTGACTTTTGAAAGCAAAGTGGCGAAGGAGGGCGTCGGTTCCGACAACAACCTGCTGTATGGCACCGCGCTGGTCAAAGGCCTGACCACGGTGTTCGACAAACACCGTTTCCTCGGCCGTGTGCAGGTCGGCGGCAGCGCCACCAACGGTTACAACTCGGTGCCGCCGTCGCTGCGCTTCTTCGCCGGTGGCGATCAGAGCGTGCGCGGTTACGACTACCAGAGCCTGTCGCCGAAAAACTCCGACGGCGACCGCATCGGTGGCCGCTACATGGTCGCCGGCAGCGTCGAGTATCAATACTCGGTTGCCGAGAAATGGCGGGTCGCGACCTTTGTCGACCAGGGCAACTCTTTCAACAAACTCGAACTGCCGAACCTCAAGACCGGGGTCGGTATTGGTGTGCGCTGGGTCTCGCCGGTGGGGCCGATCCGCCTCGACCTGGCCCATGCGCTGGACGACGATGGCGGCATCCGGCTGCACTTTTCCATGGGGCCTGAGCTGTGAAGCGTGGTTTGAAAATTGCGGCGCTGGCGCTGTTGGCGCTGGTGCTTTTTGTTGTCTTGAGCATCGCCACCGTGCTCGGCACCCAGGCGGGCAGCCGCTGGGTGCTGGGTCTGGTGCCGGGCTTGAGCGTGGAGAATTTCCAGGGCCGGCTCGCTGGGCAGTGGAGCGCCGATCATCTGTTGTGGCAGCAGGACAGCAGTCGTGTCGAGTTGAACAAGGCGATTTTCGCCTGGTCACCGCTGTGCCTGACCCGCATGACACTGTGCATCGAACAGCTCAAGGCTGATCAGGTCATCCTGCAATTCCCGCCGAGTGAAGAAAGCACTGAAAGCGGTCCGATCAAACTGCCGGATCTGCAACTGCCCGTAGCGATCGAACTCGGCGACGTGCAGGTCGGCAGCTTGCTGTTCAACGGCAGCGAGCAGCTCAAGGGCCTGCAACTGGCGGCGCACTGGACGGCCCAGGGCATGCAGATCGACAGCGTGAAATTGCAGCGCGACGAGCTCAGCCTGAACCTGTCCGGAACACTCACGCCGACCGGTAACTGGACGCTGAACATCGCCGGGGATCTGACCCTGCCGTCTCCCGGCACCGGTCCCTGGACGCTGGCGTTGAAAATCGACGGCGATCTATTGAAAACCCTCAACTTGCACGCCGACAGCCATGGCTACCTCGACGGTCAACTGACTGGCGAGCTGCAACCGCTGGCGGAAAACCTCCCGGCCAAGGTGCGCATCACCAGCGAGGCCTTCAAACCGAGCGTCGATCTTCCCGACACCCTGCAACTCAATCAATTGGTGCTGACCGGCGAAGGCGATCTGAACAACGGTTACCAGCTCAACGGCACCGCCACGCTGCCGGCGGATAAAGGCCCGGTGGCGCTGCTGCTCACCGGCAAAGTCGACGCCAGCGGCGCGCAGATCGCCGGCCTCGATCTGACGGCCAACGACAAGCAAAGCCTCAAACTCACCGGCAGCGTCGACTGGAGCAAAGGCCTCACGGCGCAAGCCAACGTCAATTGGCAGGACTTCCCGTGGCATCGGCTCTATAACGAAATCGACGAGCCGCAAGTCGCCTTGCGTACCTTCACTGGCGAAGTCTCCTACACCGACGGTCAATACATCGGTAACTTCGCCGCCGCCCTCGACGGCCCGGCGGGGGCATTCAGTCTGAGCAGTCCGTTCAGTGGCAACCTCAAACAGATCGCTTTGCCGCAACTGCAAATGCAAGCCGGGCAGGGCAAGGCTGAAGGTCACGTCAACGTGCAGTTCGCTGACGGTATCGCCTGGGACACCGCGTTGGACTTGTCGGCGCTCAACCCGGCGTACTGGGTCGCCGAGCTGCCGGGCACTTTAGCCGGCCCGCTGAAAAGCCAGGGCGAAATGAAAAACGAACGCCTGAGCCTGACCGCCGATCTCGACCTGAAGGGCAAACTGCGCGGCCAACCGGCGATTCTGCAAGCCAAGGCTGATGGTGCTGGCGAACAGTGGAACCTCAATGCTCTGCAAATCCGCCTCGGCGACAACAGCATCAATGGCAAAGGCAGCTTGCAACAGAAACTCACCGGGCAGATCGACATCAAGCTGTCGCGGCTGGCCCAGCTGTGGCCAGAACTGCGCGGGCAGATCAACGGTCAGGTCAACGTCGCCGGTACGCTGAAGGCGCCGCAAGGCAAACTCGGTCTGCAAGGTTCGCAACTGGCGTTTCAGGACAATCGCCTGCAAAGCCTCAACCTCGACGCCACGCTCGACAGTGCGCAACGAGCCAAGATCGATCTGAAGGGCAGCGGGATTCAGGCCGGCGATACCAATCTGGGCGTGTTGACCGCCAGCGCTCAGGGCGACATCAAGAACCAGAAACTCAGTCTCGACCTGCTCGGGCCGAAGCTGAAACTGGCTCTGGGTCTGGACGGCAATCTGGACAAGGGCAACTGGCGCGGGCGCTTGGCCAGCGGCGATATTCAGGCCGGCGGTCAGGACTGGAAGCTGCAAAACCCGGCGAAACTCGAACGTCTGGCTGACGGCAAAATCAACTTCGGCGCCCATTGCTGGATGTCCGGCAGCGCCAGCCTGTGTGGTGAGGATCAACGGCTGATGCCCGATCCGAAACTGCGTTACCACCTCAAGCAATTCCCGATCGAAAGCCTGGCGCAATGGCTGCCCAAGGATTTCGCCTGGCAGGGCAAGCTTAACGCCGACCTGCAACTGGATCTGCCGGCCAGCGGCCCGAACGGTGTGATCAGCATCGACGCCAGCGGCGGCACCTTGCGCATGAAGGAAAAGGATCAGTGGCTGGATTTCCCTTACCAGACCCTGAAACTCACCAGCAAACTGACGCCCAAGCGTGTCGATACCGAACTGAATTTCGTCGGCGGCAAACTCGGTGAACTGATGGTGCAGGCGCAGCTCAATCCGCTGCCGAAAAACAAACCGCTAAGCGGCTCGTTCCGTCTCACCGGGCTCGACCTGTCGGTGGCGCGGCCGTTTGTGCCGATGGTCGAAAAGCTCACCGGACGCCTGAACGGTAGCGGCACGATTTCCGGTGGCCTGCTGGCGCCGTTGGTCAACGGCACCGTGCAACTCAGCGATGGCGAGGTATCGGGCGCCGAATTGCCGACGGAGCTGCAGGACCTGCAACTCAAAGCGGTGATTGCCGGTGAGTCGTTGCGTCTGGACGGCGGCTGGAAAAGCGGCAAGACCGGGCAGGGCAGCCTCAACGGTAACGTCGCCTGGGGCCAGGCGCTGATGGTCGATCTTGCGCTCAAAGGCACGCAACTGCCGGTCACCGTCGAACCGTACGCCAAGCTGGAAGTGGCGCCGGATCTGAAAATCTCCATGGCCGGCGACGAGCTGAAGATCGCCGGCAAAGTGCTGGTGCCCAAAGGTGAAATCACCGTGCGTGAATTGCCGCCATCCACGGTGAAAGTCTCCGACGACACGATCATCGTCGGTGCGCAGACCGAAGAGGGCAAGCCGCCGATGGCCATGAAAATGGACATCGACGTGGTGGTCGGCGAGGACAGACTCAGCTTCGCCGGGTTCGGCCTGACCGCCAACCTGCAAGGGCATGTGCACATCGGCGACAACATGGACACCCGTGGCGAGCTGTGGCTCAACGACGGCAAATACCGCGCCTACGGCCAACGCCTGACGGTGCGCCGCGCGCGCCTGCTGTTTGCCGGGCCCATCGACCAGCCGTATCTGGACATCGAAGCGATTCGCCAGACCGACGACGTC
The DNA here is from genome assembly GCF_044742875.1 of Pseudomonas sp. NPDC087817. Classification (NCBI taxonomy): domain Bacteria; kingdom Pseudomonadati; phylum Pseudomonadota; class Gammaproteobacteria; order Pseudomonadales; family Pseudomonadaceae; genus Pseudomonas; species Pseudomonas sp. NPDC087817. Next base: position 9,280 of record NZ_JBIUVJ010000021.1, on the reverse strand, counting down.
ATCGCCGGTATTCGCCTGAGCGGCAGCGCCGAGCAACCGACCACGCAGATCTTCTCCGAGCCGGCCATGAGTCAGGAGCAGGCGTTGTCCTATCTGGTCTTGGGCCGCCCTCTGAGCACCAACGGCGAAGACAACAACATGCTCGCGCAAGCGGCGTTGGGTCTGGGTTTGATGGGCAGTTCCGGGGTGACCAGCAGCCTGGCCAAGGATCTAGGGATTCAGGACTTCCAGCTCGACACCCAGGGCAGCGGCAACACCACCAGCGTGGTCGCCAGCGGCAACATCTCCGAAAAACTCAGTTTGCGTTATGGCGTCGGCGTGTTTGAGCCGGCCAACACCATCGCGCTGCGTTACAAACTGAGCAAGAAGGTTTATGTCGAGGCGGCCAGTGGCGTCGCCAGCTCGCTGGATATCTTCTACAAGCGCGATTTCTAGGTCGCGCTCCCCATCGCCGGATCGCACCGCAGCGATCCGGCATTGCCCGAATGTATTAGACTCAGCGCAGCTCGAAAGCTGCGCGGTTTGCGGCTGCCCGAAGACAACAGGGAAGCCTATGGTTCGCTTGAGTATGGTTTTGCTCGGTAACGATTTTGTCCGCAAGCGTTGGTCGGCGCTGGCGCTGACGGGCATCGTCTGGGGGGCGGCCGGCGTGGCCATCTTCATCGATGCGCTGGACGGCGTGCTGTATTTTCCGCTGCATGTGTTCGGCTATCTGTTGTTGCTCGAAGCTCTGATCATTCTGCTGGTGCCGGCACCGCAAACCGGCACCGCCACTGCTACTGCTCTGCGCAAAGTGCGAGGTCTGGCTTTCCTGATACTTGGACTGCTGATCGTCGACAGGCAACATGCTGCCAGCCTGATTCTGGCAGTGCTGTGTGGTGTGGCGTTTCTGCTTGATGGCGGCTTTCGGCTGGCGGCGGCGGTAGTGGTGCGCTTTGTCGGTTGGCAAGTGTCATTACTCACGGGGTTGTTCGAAATCGGCTTTGGCCTGTTCATCCTCGAACCGTACCCGACGCTTTATAAGGGCACTGTGCCGTTCTGCATTGGCATGAGCCTCTTTCTCTCGGGCGGCGCCTTGCTGCGGCAGTCTTTGCGCTTCAAAAACTGGCAGTCGCCGTTAAGCCCTTTCTCGGTCAGCGCGCCGGCACCCAGCACCGCGCTGGTGATCCACGTCTGGACACCGAGTGGCACAGTTGACGACACCTTGGTACGCAACCGCCTGCTCAACCGCTATATCGCGGCGGTCGACATCAACGGCGTGATCTCTGCCGGCCACGCGGCACTGGCATGTGGCCCGGACATCTACATCAGCCATTACCCGCTGGACGACATTGATCGATCGGCGGGGGATTTCGTCCGGTTGTTGCGGGCGACGCCGAACAACGATGTCGCCGGCAGGTTTTTGCCCGACTATGCGGGCGAGGTGGCGGACTGGTGTCCGTCTTCGGTGCAGGTCAGTTTTGCCCATTACGATGCCCGGCGGCTGGCGGCGTTCTGGGCGGATTATCGGCAGAACACCACGTACAACCTCACCAGCCGCAATTGTTCCAGTGCCGTCGCCCATAGCCTCGAAGCGGCCCTTGAGGGGGCGATGAATCGGGGCCAGTCGAGCATGCTTGATTTCGCCCGGATCATTACCAGCCCCGAGTTCTGGGTGGCGGCGCAAGTGCGCAAACGCGCCGAGGCGATGGCCTGGACGCCGGGGCTGGTGCTCGATTATGCGCGGGCATTGCATGCGGCCATCGAGCCGGCGCCACCGGGCTGGCATGGCCTGTACGCGGGCGCCAAACGTGCCTGCGGGTATGTCGCCACGGCCCTGCGTGGGCGTGAGGTGCATCCGGTGCAGCCGCCTGCGAACCCTTTCGATAAGTCCTGACCGGTATTCCACCGAGTCGCCCCAATCGCTGGCAAGCCAGCTCCCACAGGTTTCTCTGGTGTTCACCGAGTTTGTGTTCACCGCAGATCCCTGTGGGAGCTGGCTTGCCAGCGATGGCGTCCGCCTGTGCAAAAGAAAACCCCAGTCCACTGGTCAACTAATTACCAAGCCTCCTAACTATTCCATTGACATTCGCTGCCTAGGCAGTAACATCTCGACATACATTCACTGCCTAGGCAGTTATTAGGTGAGCAAATGAAGCATTTCACCCCGGACGAATTCAAACACTGCCACCTCGGCCTGTTGCTTGGCCGTGCTGCGCTGCTCAAAGACAAGATCATCGACACTCACATGGAACCCCACGGCATCACCGCCGCGCAGTTCAAGGTGTTGATCATCATGGCCCAATTCGGCGTCGATACCCCGGCCGAGCTGTGCCGGCACCTTTCGCTGGACAGCGGTTCGATGACGCGCATGCTCGATCGTCTGGAGCAGAAAGGCTTTCTGGCTCGCCAACGCAGCGAAGGCGATCGCCGTCAGGTGCAGCTCAAGCTCACCGAACAGGGCCAGCAATTGGCCGATCGCCTGCCGCACATTGGTGCCGACGCCATGAATGAACTGGCCGGCGCCGTGACCCCGGACGAGTTGAAAACCCTGGAATACATTCTCAAGAAAATCCTGCTGGCAGCCGGTGACCCGATCACTATCCAGCGGTTAGGTGAACACAATGAGCGGTAAAACCTTGCGCAGCAGCCTGACGCTGGTGCTGTCGGCGATGATCCTCGCCGGTTGCGCCAACTACAGCGGCCTCGATACCCACGGCCAGAACCTTGATGCGAAAAGCCTGAAAGTCGGCCAGTCCCTGAACGGCGTGACCCTGTCGCCGGCCGCCTGGCCAAAAAGCGACTGGTGGACCAGCCTCGGCGATCCGCAACTCGACGGTTTGATCCGCGAAGCCCTGCACGACAGCCCGGACATGCAGATCGCCGAAGCCCGCGCCCATCAGGCCAGCGCCGCCGCGTATGCCGCCGACGCCGCACGCTATCCGACCCTCGACGCCAGCGCCGGCATCAGCCGTTCGCGTCTGGCCAAGGATCAGGATCCGCGCGGGCAGGGCGATGCCTACGCCACCGTGCGTAACGTCAGCGCCGGATTCAATTACAACTTCGACCTGTGGGGCGGCCAGCGCGATGCGTGGGAAGCTGCACTCGGTCAGGCCCGCGCCGCTGAAGTCGACCGTCAGGCCGCGCAGTTGACGCTGGCTGCCGACGTCGCCCGTGCCTACAGCGATCTCGGTCAGGCGCACATCGTTTATGACCTGGCCAACGACGACCTCAAGCGCACCAGACAAATGCTCGACCTGAGCCAGCGTCGCCTGAGTTCGGGGATCGACAGTCAGTACCAGTTCCAGCAAACCCAAAGTCTGGAGGCCAGCTCCGAAGCCAGCCTGATCGATGCGGAAAAGCGCCTGAACAGCGCGAAGATCGCCTTGGCCGTGTTGCTCGGCAAAGGCCCGGATCGCGGCAATGAAATTGCCCGGCCGAAAGTCCTGCAAGCCAGCGCTGTCGCGGTGCCGTCGGTCTTGCCGGCAGAACTGCTCGGTCGTCGCCCGGATCTGGTTGCTGCCCGCTGGCGCGTCGAAGCGGCGAGCAAAGACATCGATTCGGCCAAGACTCAGTTCTATCCCAACTTGAACCTCACGGCCTCGGCCGGTGCCGAATCTTTGTTGGGTGACGCGATGTTCGGTTCGGCCAGTCGCTTCTTCAACATTGCCCCGACCATTTCGGTGCCGATCTTCGACGGCGGGCGCCTGCGTGCCAACCTCGATGCGCGCGACGCCGATTACGATCTGGCGGTGGCGCAGTACAACAAAAGTCTGGTGAAAGCACTGGGCGATGTCAGCGACACGATCAATCAGTTGCGTGACATCGGCCGGCAGATCGGCGCGCAGCAGCACGCCACCGAGATTGCTCAGGACTCTTACAACACCGTCGTCCAGCGTTACGGTTCCGGCATCGGCAACTACCTGGACGTGCTCAGCATCGAGCAGCAATTGCTGCAGGCCCAGCGTCAATTGGCCAACCTCAATGCCGAGCAGATCGACCTGTCGATTCAACTGATGCAAGCGCTGGGCGGCGGCTTCCAGGGTGAAACCCTGACCGCAGCCAACGCCAGCCCAGCCACGCCGCACAACTAATTCAAGGTATTTGTCATGGCCACTGCCGAAAACACTCAAGCTCAAGACAACACCCCCGACACCGGCAATCCGCGCAAACGCAAAGTCATGCTGGTGGTGCTGGCCGTTGTCGTCCTTCTCTCCTGCGCTGGCGTCTGGGCCTATCACGAGTTCATCGGGCGCTTTAACGAAAGCACCGACGACGCCTACGTCAACGGCAACGTCGTGGAAATCACTCCGTTGGTGACCGGCACCGTGGTCAGCATTGGTGCTGACGATGGTGATCTGGTTCACGAAGGTCAGGTGCTGATCAACTTCGACCCGAATGACGCCGAAGTCGGCCTGCAAAGCGCGCAGGCGAAACTGGCGCGCACCGTGCGTCAGGTGCGCGGTCTGTATAGCAACGTCGACGGCATGAAAGCCCAGGTCAACGCGCAACAGGCCGAAGTGCAGAAAGCCCAGGACAACTACAACCGCCGGAAAAACCTGGCGCAGGGCGGGGCGATTTCCCAGGAAGAACTGTCCCACGCCCGCGACGACCTGACCTCGGCGCAAAACGCCCTGGCCAACGCCAAGCAGCAACTGAAAACCACCAGCGCATTGGTTGATGACACCGTGGTGTCGTCGCACCCGGACGTGATGTCGGCCGCCGCCGATTTGCGTCAGGCTTACCTGACCAACGCGCGCAGCACCTTGATCGCGCCGGTCACCGGTTACGTGGCCAAACGCACCGTGCAGCTCGGTCAGCGCGTACAGCCGGGCACCGCGTTGATGGCGGTGATTCCGCTGGATCAGTTGTGGATCGACGCCAACTTCAAGGAAACCCAACTGCGTGACATGCGCATCGGTCAGCCGGTCGACATCGAGTCCGACATCTATGGCAGCGACGTGAAATACAGCGGCACCGTCGACAGCCTCGGCGCCGGTACCGGTAGCGCGTTTGCCTTGTTGCCTGCGCAGAACGCCACCGGTAACTGGATCAAGATTGTTCAGCGTGTGCCAGTGCGCATTCACATCAACGCCGAAGAGTTGGCCAAGCATCCGCTGCGCGTCGGCCTGTCGACCAACGTTGAAGTGAACCTGCATGACCAGAGCGGCCCGGTATTGGCTCAGCAGCCACCGCAAAAAGCTTCGTTCAGCACCAACGTCTACGACCGGCAGTTGGCCGAAGCCGACGCGATGATTGCCCAACTGATCCACGACAACAGCGCTGCGGTCAGCAAAACCGCGCAACGCTGATCTGCACTGACCTTGTAGGAGTGAGCCTTGTGGTGAGGGGATTTATCCCCGATGGACTGCGCAGCAGGCCCGGCTTTTTCCATCAAAAGAGGGGCCGCTTCGCGACCCATCGGGGATAAATCCCCTCACCACAGGATTCACTCCTACAAGTGCTGCTGTGTCTTTAACAGACGCGGCGCCAACCCTGCTTCATAGGATTCACAATGAGCAATAACGCCTCTTTCACGCCGCCCAGCCTGTTGCTCAGCACCATCGGCCTGTCGCTGGCGACCTTCATGCAGGTGCTCGACACCACCATCGCCAACGTGGCGCTGCCGACGATATCCGGCAACCTTGGGGTGAGTTCGGAGCAGGGCACCTGGGTCATTACGTCATTTGCCGTGAGCAACGCGATTGCGCTGCCGTTGACCGGTTGGCTCAGCCGCCGTTTCGGTGAGGTGAAGCTGTTTCTCTGGGCGACCATGCTGTTCGTACTGGCCTCGTTCCTCTGTGGTATTTCCACTTCGATGCCGGAGCTGATCGGCTTCCGTGTCCTGCAAGGTCTGGTGGCCGGGCCGCTGTACCCGATGACGCAAACCCTGTTGATCGCCGTGTATCCTCCCGCGAGGCGCGGCATGGCTCTGGCGTTACTGGCGATGGTCACGGTGGTCGCGCCGATTGCCGGGCCGATTCTCGGTGGCTGGATTACCGACAGCTACAGCTGGCCGTGGATCTTCTTCATCAACGTGCCGATCGGCATCTTCGCGGTGATGGTGGTGCGTTCGCAACTGGCCAAACGGCCGGTGGAAACCAGCCGTCAGCCGATGGATTACGTTGGCCTGATCTCCCTGATCATCGGCGTCGGCGCTTTGCAGGTGATCCTCGACAAGGGCAATGACCTGGACTGGTTCGAGTCGAACTTCATCATCATCGGCGCGGCGATTTCGGTGATCGCGCTGGCGGTGTTCATCATCTGGGAAATGACCGATCAGCACCCGGTGGTGAATCTGCGCCTGTTCGCCCATCGCAACTTCCGCATCGGCACGCTGGTGTTGGTGTTGGGTTACGCCGGGTTCTTCGGCATCAACCTGATCCTGCCGCAGTGGTTGCAGACCCAGATGGGCTACACCGCGACCTGGGCGGGGCTGGCGGTGGCGCCAATCGGTATCCTGCCGGTGCTGCTGTCGCCGTTTGTCGGCAAGTACGCGAACAAGTTCGACCTGCGCTTGCTGGCCGGTCTGGCGTTTCTGGCGATTGGCTTGAGCTGCTTCATGCGCGCCGGGTTCACTAATGAAGTGGACTTCCAGCACATCGCTTTGGTGCAGCTGTTCATGGGCATTGGCGTGGCGCTGTTCTTCATGCCGACCCTGAGCATCCTGATGTCGGACTTGCCGCCAAGCCAGATCGCTGACGGTGCCGGGCTTGCGACTTTTCTGCGAACGCTGGGCGGTAGCTTTGCGGCATCGCTGACCACGTGGATCTGGATTCGTCGGGCTGATCAGCATCATGCGTACATGAGTGAAAGCATCAGCACCTATGAGCCGGCGACCCGCGAGACCTTGAACCATTTAGGCGGCGCGAGCCAATCGGCTTACGCGCAGATGGATCAGATTTTGACCAGCCAGGCGTACATGCTCTCCACCGTGGATTACTTCACGTTGCTGGGCTGGGGCTTTATGGGGTTGATTCTGATTGTGTGGCTGGCGAAACCGCCGTTTGCCGCGAAGGCCGGTCCGGCCGCTTCTGGACATTAAGGCAATACATAACCTGTGGGAGCGGGCTTGCCCGCGATGGCGGATTTCCAGTCAACAGAGGTGTTGAATGTGATGGCCTCATCGCGGGCAAGCCCGCTCCCACAGGGATAGTAGTGATCTTTAGAGGGCGGGGGCAGGCAGGGCTGGCGGCGGGGCGAAGTCGAACGGCGCCAAGGCATACCCGCTCTCATCGACCTGCAACGCCCAACCCTGACGATCCCAATCCCCCAGCACAATCCGTTTCGCCGCCTGCTCACCGAGCTGCAGCTTATGGATCGCCGGACGATGGGTGTGCCCGTGGATCAAGGTTTTCACACCAAATGCCTGCATGATCCGCGGGATTTCCTCAGGCGTGACATCAACAATGTCATTGGCCTTCATCCGCGTCTGCGCCCGGCTTTCGCTACGCAGTTTGCGCGCCAGTTTGTGCCGGGTGCTCAGCGGCAGGTGGCGCAGGATAAACAGGGTGATCGGGTTGCGCAGATAGCGCCGCAGCTTCATATAGCCAACGTCGCGAGTGCACAGGCTGTCGCCGTGCATCAACAGCACCGGCTCGCCGTAAAACTGCACGACACTCGGGTCCTTCAACAGTGTGCAGCCGGCCTGTTTACAAAAGGCCTTGCCGAGCATGAAGTCGCGATTGCCGTGCATCAGAAAGATCGCCGTGCCGCTGTCGCTCAATTGGCGCAGGGCCTGGCAGATGGAACGCTGAAAGGGCGTCATGGCATCGTCGCCAATCCACGCCTCGAAAAAGTCGCCCAGAATGTACAACGCACTCGCCGAGCGGGCGCGTCCGGCGAGCAAATCCAGAAACGCCCGGGTAATGTCCGGGCGCTCCTCTTCCAGATGCAAGTCTGAAATCAGCAGTATCACGCTTCGATGATCTCGGCTTTCTCGATGATCACGTCGTCTGCTGGTACGTCCTGGTGGCCTGCTTTGGACGTGGTGGAAACGCCTTCGATCTTGTCGACAACGTCAGTGCCTGCAACCACTTTGCCGAATACGGCATAACCCCAACCCTGAGCGGTTTTGGCGGTGTGGTTGAGGAAGCTGTTGTCGGTGGCGTTGATGAAGAACTGCGCCGATGCCGAATGCGGCTCCATGGTGCGAGCCATGGCCAGGGTGTACTTCTCGTTCTTCAGACCGTTGTCAGCTTCGTTCTGAATGCTTGGGCTCTTGTCTTTCTTTTCCTTCATGCCAGGCTCGAAACCGCCGCCCTGGATCATGAAACCCTTGATCACACGGTGGAACACAACGTTCTCGTAGTGACCCTTTTTGACGTACTCGATGAAGTTGGCCACGGTGATCGGGGCTTTCTCGGCGTTCAGTTCGATGACGATGTCACCGAAGTTGGTGGTCAGTTTGACTTGAGTCATGGTCATTACTCTTTATAAGGAATTCGTGGTTTTGGAGCGCCAGGCCCCGCAACCGGTTCAGCCTGCATCGGCCAAGGTGCGCAGTTTAGCGTGACAGGCGCGAATTTCGAGGCTGTTTTTCAAATCCCGGCGATTAAATGCGCTCCTTTATAGGCCGTGCTCTGTCAGCCCCTTGACAGCATCGGCTATGATAGCGGCTTTGTTTTGTCTGGCCCCCCTTTGCGGCCGCGCACATGTAAGTCAAGGATCCTATGAGCAAGCCCACTGTCGACCCTACCTCGAATGCCAAGTCCGGCCCTGCCGTGCCGGTCAATTTCCTGCGGCCGATCATCCAGGCAGACCTGGACTCGGGCAAGCACACCCAGATCGTCACCCGTTTCCCGCCTGAGCCCAACGGCTATCTGCACATCGGCCACGCCAAGTCGATCTGCGTGAACTTCGGCCTGGCCCAGGAGTTCGGCGGCGTCACGCACCTGCGTTTCGACGACACCAACCCGGCCAAGGAAGACCAGGAATACATCGACGCGATCGAAAGCGACGTCAAATGGCTGGGCTTCGAATGGTCCGGCGAAGTGCGCTACGCCTCGCAGTATTTCGACCAGTTGCACGACTGGGCGGTGGAGTTGATCAAGGCTGGCAAGGCCTACGTCGACGACCTGACTCCGGAGCAGGCCAAGGAATACCGTGGCAGCCTGACCGAGCCGGGCAAGAACAGCCCGTTCCGCGACCGTTCGGTGGAAGAGAACCTCGACTGGTTCGCCCGCATGCGTGCCGGCGAGTTCCCGGACGGCGCCCGCGTGCTGCGCGCGAAGATCGACATGGCCTCGCCGAACATGAACCTGCGCGACCCGATCATGTACCGCATCCGCCACGCCCATCA
>NZ_JBIUVJ010000020.1:9360-77270 GCF_044742875.1 Pseudomonas sp. NPDC087817 | reverse complement strand
CTGAAGCGACCCACTCTCGAAAACCGTATAACTCATTGAATCTCAAGGAGTTTTCCGTTTCGACTGCGCCGGAAGTGGGGCGAATTATAGACCTCTGGAATCTGCCGTCAACACCTATTTTCATATTTCTGTCACATCGGTCAAAAAAGCCCGAAAACGCGAAGGCCGACCTTAAAAGGTCGGCCTTCTGTGCACTGCCCTTCTATTTACAAGCTAGGGAAGGCGAACTGCGACGCTTCATGGCTCGCACGCTGCGGCCAGCGCTGGGTGATTGCCTTGCGACGAGTATAGAAGCGCACACCATCCGGACCATAGGCATGCAAATCGCCGAACAGCGAGCGCTTCCAGCCGCCGAAGCTGTGATAAGCCACCGGCACCGGCAACGGCACGTTGACGCCAACCATGCCGACTTCGATCTCGTCGCAGAACAGCCGCGCCGCTTCACCGTCACGGGTGAAGATGCAAGTACCGTTGCCGTATTCGTGATCGTTGATCAGCTGCATCGCCTCTTCCAGGCTGTTCACCCGGACAACACACAGCACTGGCCCGAAAATCTCTTCTTTATAGATACGCATCTCAGGGGTGACGTTGTCGAACAGGCAGCCACCGAGGAAGAAGCCCTCTTCATGCCCCGCCACGCTCAGACCACGACCGTCGACCACCAGGGTCGCGCCCGCTGCCACGCCGTCATCAACGTAACCGCTGACTTTGTCTCGCGCCTGACCAGTCACCAATGGCCCCATGTCCAGACCGCACGAAGTGCCAGCGCCGATTTTCAGTGCCTTGATCTGTGGGACCAGTTTGGCCACCAGCGCATCCGCCACCTGATCGCCGACACACACGGCAACCGAGATTGCCATGCAGCGCTCACCGCAGGAACCGTACGCTGCGCCCATCAATGCGCTGACCGCGTTGTCCAGGTCGGCATCCGGCATCAGCACCGCGTGGTTCTTCGCGCCACCCAGTGCCTGAACACGTTTGCCGCGCTTGGTGCCTTCGGCGTAGATGTATTCAGCAATCGGCGTCGAACCGACGAAACTCAGCGCTTTGACTTCCGGCGCTTCGATCAGCGCGTCTACCGCAGTCTTGTCGCCATGGACCACACTCATCACGCCTTTCGGCAGACCGGCTTCCAGCAGCAACTGAGCGATCAGCAGAGTGGAGCTTGGATCACGCTCGGACGGTTTGAGGATGAAGCAGTTGCCGCAGACGATCGCCAGCGGGTACATCCACAGCGGCACCATGGCCGGGAAGTTGAACGGCGTGATGCCGGCAACAATGCCCAGCGGCTGGAAGTCCGACCATGCGTCGATGTTCGGACCGACGTTACGGCTGTACTCGCCCTTGAGGATCTCCGGAGCTGCGCAGGCGAACTCGACGTTCTCGATACCGCGCTTCAATTCACCGGCGGCGTCTTCCAGGGTCTTGCCGTGTTCTTCACTGATCAATTGCGAGATGCGCGTTTCGTTCTGCTCCAGCAGTTGCTTGAAGCGGAACATCACCTGTGCACGCTTGGCCGGTGGTGTATTACGCCATGCCGGGAATGCAGCCTTGGCGGCATCGATGGCTTTCTGGATGGTTGCCTGGCTCGCCAGTGGCAGTTTGTGGATCGCCTGACCGGTGGACGGGTTGAACACATCAACCGCGCGACCGTTCTCGGTCACCAGTTCGCCATTGATCAAATGCGGGATAACGCTCATCGAAAACTCCTGAATTTTTGTCCGCCGACGCCCGCGAGGGGCGCCGGCTGTTTGTACTTATATATAGAGGGAAAAATCAGTCGAGCTTGTTCAGCACTTCGCCAACCGCGTCGAACAGACGATCGAGGTCTTGCGGCTTGCTGTTGAAGGTTGGGCCGAACTGCAGGGTGTCGCCGCCGAAGCGCACGTAGAACCCGGCTTTCCACAGGGCCATGCCCGCTTCGAACGGACGTACGATGGCGTCGCCATCACGATGGGCAATCTGGATCGCACCGGCCAGGCCGTAGTTACGGATGTCGATGACGTTCTTCGAACCTTTCAGACCGTGCAGTGCGTTTTCGAAATGCGGTGCAACCTCGGCCACGCTCTGCACCAGGTTTTCCTTTTGCAGCAGGTCGAGTGCCGCCAGGCCAGCGGCGCATGCCACCGGGTGTGCCGAGTAGGTGTAACCGTGAGGGAATTCCACAGCGTATTCCGGGGTCGGCTGATTCATGAAAGTCTGGTAGATCTCAGAGCTGGCAATCACTGCGCCCATCGGGATCGCGCCGTTGGTGACTTGCTTGGCGATGCACATCAGGTCCGGGGTCACACCGAAACTGTCGGCGCCGAACATCGAACCGGTACGGCCGAAACCGGTGATCACTTCGTCAAACACCAGCAGGATGTTGTGCTGATCGCAGATCTCGCGCAGACGTTTCAGGTAACCCTGTGGCGGAACCAGTACACCAGCGGAGCCGGCCATTGGTTCAACGAACACCGCCGCGATGTTCGACGCGTCGTGCAGTTCGATCAGCTTCAGCAACTCATCGGCCAGGGCGATACCGCCCTGCTCCGGCATGCCACGAGAGAACGCATTGCTCGCCAGCAAGGTGTGCGGCAGGTGATCGACATCCATCATCGCCTGACCAAACAGCTTGCGGTTGCCGTTGACGCCGCCGAGGCTGGTGCCGGCGATGTTCACGCCGTGGTAGCCACGAGCACGGCCGATCATTTTGGTTTTAGTCGCCTGACCTTTCAGGCGCCAGTAGGCACGCACCATTTTCACCGCGGTGTCGGCGCACTCGGAACCGGAATCGGTGAAGAACACATGGTTCAGGTTGCCCGGGGTCAGGTCAGTGATTTTCTCCGCCAGTTGGAACGACAGCGGATGGCCGTACTGGAAGCCCGGCGAGTAATCCAGCGTGCCGAGTTGTTTCGATACCGCTTCCTGAATTTCCTTGCGGGTGTGCCCGGCGCCGCAGGTCCACAGACCCGACAGCGAGTCGTACACCTTGCGGCCCTTGTCGTCGATCAGCCAGCTGCCTTCTGCGCCAACGATCAGACGCGGGTCGCGCTGAAAGTTGCGGTTGGCGGTGTACGGCATCCAGTGCGCGTCCAGCTTCAGTTGGCTGGCCAGTGGCGACTGTGCGTTTTCAGGCATGTTCATCGGGCAAAACCTCGCAGGGCATAAGCTTCAGGGAGATGGAAAGCGTTGTTGCAGCTAAATTGCCACGGCGATAAAGTCGGTGAAATTCAACTCTTCTAACCTTTAGTTAGAACCCTGCTAAACATTGAGAATAAAAACATGAGCAGCCGCCGCCCCGATCCGCTGGCCCAGGTCAGTGACTTTGATATCCGCTTGCTGCGGATTTTTCGCAGTGTGGTGGAATGCGGCGGGTTTTCGGCGGCGGAAACCGTGCTCGGCATCGGTCGTTCGGCGATCAGCCAGCAGATGAGCGATCTCGAGCAACGACTCGGATTGCGTTTGTGTCAGCGTGGTCGTGCGGGATTTTCGCTCACCGAAGAAGGCCGCGAGGTTTATCAATCGGCGTTGCAGCTATTAAGTGCGCTGGAAAGCTTTCGCACCGAGGTCAATGGCCTGCACCAGCATTTACGTGGCGAGTTGATCATTGGCCTGACCGACAACCTCGTTACCCTGCCGCACATGCGCATCACCCACGCCCTCGCCCAGTTGAAGGAGCGCGGGCCGGATGTGCAGATTCAGATCCGCATGATCGCCCCCAACGAAGTCGAACAAGGTGTGCTCGATGGCCGCTTGCATGTTGGCGTGGTGCCGCAGGCGAGTGCGCTGTCGGGGCTGGAATATCAACCGCTGTATAGCGAGCGCTCACTGCTGTATTGCGCGGTCGGGCACCCGCTGTTTTATGTCGATGACAAGCAACTCGATGACGAGCGCCTTAACAGTCAGGACGCGATTGCCCCGACGTTTCGTTTGCCGGCGGATATTCAGGCGCATTACCAGGCGCTCAATTGCACCGCCAGTGCCTCGGACCGTGAGGGCATGGCGTTTCTGATTCTGACTGGGCGTTATATCGGTTATTTGCCGGATCACTACGCCAGCCTTTGGGTGCAGCAGGGGCGCTTGCGTGCGCTGAAGGCGAACACGCGTTTTTATGATCTGAGCCTCGCATCGGTCACGCGCAAGGGGCGCCGCCCACATTTGGTGCTTGAAAGCTTTCTGGAGAGTCTGGCGGCGACGCGGTGAAAATCTTCAAAGGCCCAGCCAGATTGGGCTCTAGCGGTACGCTCAGCCAATAACCTGAGCAAGTGGACAGCTTTTTGCAAAGCAGGATCTCTCGATCCATCAACAAGAAGCCCAAGCCCATGCAGCCAGATTCCGCACCGTCCAGCGATTTGATCTACGGCCTCAACGACCGCCCCAAACCGCTCGCCGCAATTCTCGCGGCGTTGCAACACGTGCTCGCCAGTTTTGTCGGCATCATCACCCCGCCCCTGGTGATCGGCTCGGCGCTCGGTTTGACCGCACACCTGCCCTACCTGATCAGCATGGCCTTGATGGTTTCGGGCGTCGGCACGTTTATTCAGGCGCGTAGGCCGTTCGGCATTGGCGCCGGGATGATCTGTTTACAAGGCACCAGTTTTGCCTTTCTCGGTGCGGTGCTGTCGGCGGGGTTTCTGGTCAAGCAGCGTGGCGGCAGCCCGGAGGACATTCTGGCGATGATCTTCGGCGTGTGCTTTTTCGGCGCGCTCGTGCAGATCGCCCTCAGTCGTTTCATTGGCCAGTTGCGCCGGGTGGTTACCCCACTGGTGACCGGGATTGTCATCACGCTGATCGGCATCAGCCTGATCAAGGTCGGCATCACCGATTTGGGCGGCGGTTTCAATGCGCCGGACTTCGGCGCGCCGGGCAATCTGGCGCTGGGTGTATTTGTGTTGCTGACGATCATTCTGCTTAACCGCTCGAACACGCCATGGGTGCGATTGTCGGCAATCATCATCGGTTTGGTGCTTGGCAGCCTGGCGGCGTGGTTCAGTGGCAAACTGGTGCCGCAGCCATTGCCCGACTTGCCGCTGGTAAGCCTTCCTACGCCGTTCAAGTTTGGATTCAGCTTCGACTGGACGGCTTTCCTGCCCGTCGCGCTGATTTATCTGATCAGCACCATCGAAACCGTCGGCGACCTCACCGCCAACTGCATGCTCGCCCGGCAACCAATCAGCGGCCCTTCTTATATAAGTCGCCTGCGTGGCGGGGTGCTCGGTGATGGCGTGAGCTGCATGATCGCCGCGACCTTCAGCGCCTTTCCCAACACAACCTTTGCGCAGAACAACGGCGTGATCCAGTTGACCGGCGTGGCCAGCCGCTACGTCGGGTTGTACATCGGCGCGATCCTGTTTTGCCTTGGGCTGTTCCCGATGATCGGCGCGGTGTTGCAACAGATTCCGAAACCGGTGCTCGGCGGCGCGACATTGGTGATGTTCGGCGCCGTCGCTGCTGCCGGCGTACGCATCCTCGCGCAGTCGCCACTGGATCGGCGCAGCATGCTGATCATCGCCACGTCGTTCGGCGTCGGCTTGGGCATCGCCGCGCAACCGAACCTCTTGCACTTGCTGCCAAAGCTTGTGCAGAACCTGTTCGATTCAGCGATTACCAGCGGCGGACTGACCGCAATCATCCTTTGCCTGTTGTTGCCGGAGGCCAAAACCGGGTCTGCCGAAGTACATGCACCACTGAACAAGATCGAACAGGCGTAACGGTTTTATCGCTTCAGGGCTTGTCGGATGCCTGTGGGTGCGCTATCAACGCAATTGGTTGCACCCACAGACAAACCCGGAAGTGCCTATGACCTTTGAAGTCCCCGCTCACGGCGGCAAGCCCGCCAGCCGCATTCGTCAGAAGAACGAAGAGACCATCCTCAAAGCCGCCGAAGACGAGTTCGCCCGTCACGGGTACAAAGGCACCAGCATGAACACCATCGCGCAGAATGCCGGGTTGCCCAAGGCGAACCTGCATTACTACTTCACCAACAAGCTTGGGTTGTACGTCGCGGTGCTGAGCAACATCATCGAGTTGTGGGACAGCACCTTCAACACCCTCACCGCCGAGGACGATCCGGCCGAAGCGCTGACCCGCTACATCCGCGCCAAAATGGAATTCTCCCGCCGTCAGCCGCAAGCCTCGCGCATCTTCGCGATGGAAGTGATCAGCGGTGGCGAATGCCTGAGCGAATATTTCAATCAGGACTACCGCACCTGGTTCCAGGGCCGCGCGGCGGTGTTTCAGGCGTGGATCGATGCGGGCAAAATGGACCCGGTCGATCCGGTGCACCTGATCTTCCTGTTGTGGGGCAGCACCCAGCATTACGCCGACTTCGCCACGCAGATCTGCCGCGTCAGCGGTCGCAGCAAGTTGACCAAGCAGGACATGGAAGACGCCGGCAACAACCTGATCCGCATCATTCTCAAAGGCTGCGGCCTCACCCCTTCTATTTAAGACGTTTATGCCTTTCACCCTCAGCGGTTTTTGCGAGTACCGCGAAGAGATTCGCAAAAGCCGCTTTATCACCTACGCCACGCCGATTGGCAGCCCCGCCGATGCGCAGGCGTTCTTCGAGCAACACAGCGACTTGAACGCCTCGCACAATTGCTGGGCGTGGAAACTCGGCGATCAATATCGCAGCAATGATGACGGTGAACCCGGCGGCACGGCCGGGCGACCGATACTGGCTGCGATTGAAGCGCAGGATTGCGATCAGGTCGCGGTGCTCGTGATTCGCTGGTATGGCGGCATTCAACTGGGCACCGGCGGATTGGCTCGGGCCTACGGCGGTGGCGCGAACAAATGCCTGCAAACGGCGGCGAAAGTCGAGTTGATCAGCCGTGTGCCGCTGCGTTGTGCCTGCGCGTTTGCCGAATTGGCGCTGGTGAAATTGCGCGTGGCGGATCTCGGCGGGTTGGTGGTGGAAGAAAATTTCACCGCCAATGGCGTGGAGTTGCAGTTGGCGGTAGGTGAGGCGCAGATTGATGTTCTGCAATTGCAGCTCGCCGATCTCAGCCGTGGGCGGATTCTCTTGCAGTGGTGAAGCAAGAGCAAAAGAACGCTGCGATCTTTTAGGGCACAGCCCATATCCCTTATTCCACCGAGTTGCCCACATCTGCTGTGCACCCGACTGTGGATAACCTGAGTACATTCCGCTGTAACCCTTCTGTCACGCGGGTTTGCGGGCATTGCTCACTTTTCGCTCAATTCGCCAGACGAAATGCAAATCCCACGCAAAAACAACCAGTTAGCCGCGTTTATCACCATTAGAAGAAAGCACCCCAGTGCTTATGCCCGGGTTTTCCGCTTGCGCACAATAACTGTGGAACAACCTGTGGATAACCCGTTCATGGCTGGCGCAGTCGCAGGTATTGCATAGGCCCCACCGGTTTGTTCGTTTTTTGATCAATGGCCGACGGGCAAAACTGGAGCCTGCTCAATGGCTTTGCGCCGAATTGGTGCCATGAATCAACTCGATTCCGGCTGCGAAGCTCTGTGTTCAGCCCTTGCGAGCAGGCACTGCACAGGTTCCTGACTCAATGGCCAGGAAATTGCTTTATCCACAGGCATAACTCCAAGCCAGTCGAGCCTGCCATGCCCATCGCCGATTCAACCCCGCGCCTGCAACTGCGCCATATCAGCAAACGCTACCCCGGTTGCCTGGCCAATGACGCCATCGACCTGAGCATCGCACCCGGTGAAGTTCACGCCCTGCTCGGGGAAAACGGTGCGGGCAAAAGCACCTTGATGAAGATCATCTACGGAGTGACTCAGGCCGATTCCGGCGAGATGCTCTGGCATGGACAGCGGGTCAATATCCGCAATCCGGCGCAGGCACGGCAGTTGGGCATCGGTATGGTGTTCCAGCATTTTTCACTGTTCGAAACGCTCAGCGTGGCGCAAAACATTGCGCTCGCGATGGGCGCCAAGGCCGGAACGCCGAAGCAGCTGGAACCGAAAATTCGTGAAGTCTCGCGCCGCTACGGCATGGCTCTGGAACCTGAGCGACTTGTCCACAGCCTGTCGATCGGCGAGCGGCAACGGGTGGAAATCATTCGTTGCCTGATGCAGGACATCCGCCTGCTGATCCTCGATGAACCCACTTCGGTGCTGACGCCACAGGAAGCCGACGAGTTGTTCGTTACCTTGCGCCGTCTCGCCGCCGAGGGCTGCAGCATTCTGTTTATCAGCCACAAACTCGCTGAGGTGCGCGCCTTGTGCCATAGCGCCACGGTATTGCGCGGTGGGCGCGTGGCCGGGCATTGCGCGCCGGCCGAGTGCTCGGATCAACAGTTGGCGCAGTTGATGGTCGGCGAAGCGGCGGCGCTGATTGGCGACTATCCGAAGGTCGGCGGTGGCGCGGCGTTTTTGCAGGTCAGTGGCTTGAGTTGGCACAACCCCGACCCATTCGGCTGCTCGCTGACGGCTGTCGACTTGCAAGTACGCAGCGGTGAAATCGTCGGCATCGCCGGGGTCGCTGGTAATGGTCAGGATGAATTGCTCGCGCTGCTCAGTGGCGAACAAACCCTGCCCCGTGCCGAGGCTGCGACCATTCGATTCGGCGAAAAAAGCGTCGGTGATTTACGCCCCGATGCGCGACGCAAACTCGGCCTGGCGTTCGTGCCCGCCGAGCGACTGGGTCACGGCGCAGTGCCGGAATTGAGTCTGGGGGACAACGCCCTGCTTACCGCTTTCCAGCAAGGATTGGTCAGCAACGGCTTGATCGAGCGCGGCAAAGTCGAAGCCCTCGCCGAAACAATCATTCAGCGCTTCGGTGTGAAAACCCCTGGCCCCCAAGCCGCCGCGCGCAGTCTGTCCGGCGGCAACCTGCAGAAATTCATCCTCGGCCGGGAAATCCTTCAGCAACCGCAACTGCTGATCGCTGCGCACCCGACCTGGGGCGTTGACGTCGGCGCCGCCGCCACCATCCACCGCGCACTGATCGCGCTGCGCGATGCCGGCGCGGCGATTCTGGTGATTTCCGAAGACCTCGACGAACTGTTCCAGATCAGCGACCGCCTCGGCGCGTTGTGCGGCGGCAGGCTGTCGGCACTGCAAAACACCACAGACACCTTATTGAGCGACGTTGGCGGCTGGATGGCCGGTCAGTTTGACGTCGCGCAAAAACACGCCACGGTTTAACGGAGCTTTCAACCATGCTGCTTTCCCTCGAACCCCGTGGCCAGCAATCGCGCCTGATGCTCTGGTGCTCGCCGTTGCTGGCGGCGGCGCTGACGCTCGGTTGCGGTTCGCTGCTGTTCATCGCCCTCGGCCATGATCCGCTGCAAACCTTGTACACCTTGCTGATTGCGCCGGTCAGCGACGTGTATGGCGTCTCGGAATTGCTGGTCAAAGCCCTGCCGATTCTGCTCTGCGCGCTCGGTCTGGCGGTGGCCTATCAGGCGCGCATCTGGAACATCGGCGCCGAAGGTCAATTACTCCTCGGCGCATTGGCCGGCAGTGCCTTGGCGGTGAACATCATCGACATGCAAAGCCGTTGGGCGCTGGTGTTGATTCTGCTCACCGGCACCCTCGCCGGTGCGGCGTGGGCCGGGCTGACGGCGTGGTTGCGCACGCGCTTCAACGCCAATGAAATCCTCACCAGCATCATGCTCAATTACATCGCGCTGAACCTGCTGCTGTTCTGCGTGCATGGGCCGCTGAAAGACCCGGCCGGGTTCAACTTTCCCGAATCGGCGATGTTCGGTGACGCCAGCCGTTTGCCGTTGTTGCTGGAGGATGGCCGCGTACATGCCGGGGTGTATTTCGCCCTGCTTGCACTGGTTGCGGTGTGGGTGTTGTTGCAGAAAAGTTTTGTCGGTTTCCAGATCAAAGTGCTCGGGCTGGACAAGCGCGCTGCAGGGTTTGTCGGCTTTCGCGAGAAGCGGCTGATCTGGCTGGCGCTGTTGATCAGTGGCGGCTTGGCGGGGCTCGCGGGTGTCTGCGAAGTGACTGGGCCGATCGGCCAATTGGTGCCGCAGGTGTCCCCGGGTTATGGCTATGCGGCGATTACCGTGGCGTTTCTCGGGCGACTCAATCCGCTCGGGATTCTGTTCTCGAGCCTGTTGATGGCGCTGCTGTACATCGGTGGCGAGAGCGCGCAGATGAGTCTGAATCTGCCGCAAGCGATCACCCAGTTGTTTCAGGGAATGATGCTGTTTTTCCTGCTCGCCTGTGACGTGCTGATCCTCTATCGGCCGCGCCTGAACCTGCGCTGGACACGGCGTACTTCGACCACCGCCGTAACCGCCGGAGCGCTGTGATGGATATCGATCTGTTGAGCAATATTTTCTACGCCATGGTGCGTTGCGGCACGCCGCTGTTGCTGGTGGCGCTGGGCGAACTGATCTGCGAGAAGAGCGGCGTGCTCAACCTCGGGCAGGAAGGAATGATGCTGTTTGGCGCGGTGATCGGTTTTATCGTCGCCCTCAACAGCGGCAACCTGTGGCTTGGCGTGTTGCTGGCAATGCTTGCCGGGATGTTGCTGTCGTCGCTGTTTGCCTTGGTGGCGCTGGTGTTCCATGCCAATCAGGTCGCGACCGGTCTGGCGCTGACGATTTTTGGTGTAGGGCTGTCGACCTTCGTTGGCGCGGCGTGGGTCGGTAAACCCTTGGCCGGGTTTGAACCGTTGGCGATTCCGTATTTGAGTGAAATCCCGCTGATCGGGCGGATGCTGTTCGCTCAGGATCTGCTGGTGTATCTGTCGTTTGCGCTGTTTGCACTGGTGGCGTGGGTGATCATCAAAAGCCGTGTCGGGTTGATCATTCAAGCGGTTGGTGAAAATCCGGATGCAGCGAGTGCGATGGGCTTGCCGGTATTGACGGTGCGCACACTGGCGGTGCTGTTTGGCGGCGCGATGGCCGGGTTGGCCGGGGCGTATCTGTCGCTGGCCTATACGCCGATGTGGGCGGAAAACATGACCGCCGGGCGCGGCTGGATTGCCTTGGCACTGGTGGTGTTTGCCAGTTGGCGGGTGTGGCGGTTGTTGCTCGGGGCGTATCTGTTCGGCCTCGCCAGCATCCTGCATCTGGTGGCGCAGGGGTTGGGGCTGGCGATTCCGTCGAGTCTGTTGGCGATGCTGCCGTATGTGGCGACGATTGTGGTGTTGGTGGTGTTGTCACGCGATGCGGTTCGGACTCGGTTGTATGCACCGGTGTCGCTGGGGCAGCCTTGGCAATCAGGGCATTAGGGCGGTGATCTCACTGGCCCCATCGCTGGCAAGCCAGCTCCCACAGGTTTTTGTAGTGTGGCTGATATCTCATTCACATCCGAGATCCCTGTGGGAGCTGGCTTGCCAGCGATGGGGCCCCAACAGGCAACACTTGAGCAACGCCCCACGCCAGCTCAAAGAACAAGAAGATCACCAACAATGAACTGGCGCCATGGAGCAGCGCATAGCCCTGCCAAGCCGCAAACAGAAACCGCGCCACCGCGTCATAACGTCCATAAAGCGCCTGCGGATCACGAATCCGCAGCACCGCCCACACACAAACCACTGAGCCCAGCAGATTCGCCATCAGCACATGCACAGGCTGGAATGCCGGCAAGTCACCCGGCAGATTCAGCGCGGTGAAAAAACCATGCACAACGGCAAAACTCCACGGCGTGGCAAATGCCGCCGTCACGATCAGGTCATACCAGGCACTGCCGCGCACCACGTTTCGATACTGCGTTGAAGTCCACATCATCCATGCTCCAGAAATTTGAGGAGCAAGCACGGTAAAGCCTGGAGTATGCTCCAGGGTCAATAGCCCTTTTGAGAGCCCGCATGCGCATCGGTGAATTAGCCCTGGCCAGCGCCGTCAGCCGCGATACTTTGCGTTTCTACGAGCAACGCGGATTGATCGCGGCACAACGCAGCGCCAACGGTTATCGCGACTATCCGCCGGAAATGGTGCAACTGGTGCTCTACATCAAGACTGCGCAACGGCTGGGCTTTACCCTCAGCGAGATCGGCAACAGTGTTGCCGCGCTGTGGAAAGCGCCCGATCCGGAAAACGCCGTGGCGCAGTTGCTGCGCGACAAACTGCAACTGATCGAAAACCGCATGAGCGAACTCGACGCGCTCCGACAGGAGTTGCAACTACGGCTCGGTCAGGCGTGTCCATTGAATCCGTGAACCGTAACTTTCAAGGAACCCATCATGTCCCAGGCAAAAAATGCACTGATCATCGGCGCCTCCCGTGGCTTGGGCCTCGGGCTGGTGAAAACCCTGCTGGCTGACGGCTGGCAAGTGACGGCCACCGTGCGCAATCCGCAAAAGGCCGAGGCGCTGCAAGCGCTGGGCAAGGTGCGCATCGAGAAGCTGGATATGGATGATCAGCAAGCGGTCATCGCCCTGAGTCAGCAACTCAAGGGCGAAACCTTCGACCTGCTGTTCGTCAACGCCGGGGTCAAAGGTCCGGATGTACAAACACCGGGCGGGGCGACCCTGGCCGAAGTCGGGCAACTGTTTTTCACCAATGCCGTGGCGCCGATCAATCTGGCCCAGCGTTTTGTCGGGCAGATCCGCGATGGCAGCGGCGTGCTGGCATTCATGAGTTCGGTGCTTGGTAGCGTGACCATGCCCGATGCGCCGGAACTGGCGTTGTACAAGGCAAGCAAGGCTGCACTGAATTCGATGACCAACAGTTTCGTGACCCAGTTGGGCGAGCAGAAGCTCACCGTGCTGTCGCTGCATCCGGGTTGGGTGAAGACCGACATGGGTGGTGAAGGCGCTGACATTGATGTCGAAACCAGCACGCGCGGTTTGATTGATCAGGTGAATGCGTTTACCGGCAAGGGCGGGCATCACTTTGTGAATTACAAGGGTGAAACCATTCCCTGGTAAACAACCCAAATCCTGTGGGAGCCGGGCTTGCCCGCGATGACGGAGTGTCAGTGGCCATATAAGGTGCTGATCCGACGCCATCGCTGGCAAGCCAGCTCCCACAGGGATATGAGTTGTCCGGTCGGGCGGGGCTTGCCCGATGCAACAATTTGTTTGAAACTGCGCACCTCGTCTTTCGCGGCGACCCTGGATCAGCAGACAGGGCATCACTGAGCTGGCAACCCTGAACCCCACTTTCAGAGGAGCCGGCAAAATGCCCGCGACCCGTACCTGGTTAAAAAATCCCCTCGCCATTTTCACTGCCAACGCGCTTGATGCCCGTGGCGGTCTAGTGCTGCAAGACGGCGTGATCGTCGAAGTGCTCGCTGCCGGTCAACAGCCTTCGGCGCCGTGCAATGAAGTGTTCGATGCCCGTGAGCATGTGATCCTGCCAGGCCTGATCAACACTCACCATCATTTCTATCAAACCCTGACTCGCGCCTGGGCCCCGGTGGTCAATCAGCCGTTGTTCCCGTGGCTGAAAACCCTGTACCCGGTGTGGGCGCGCCTGACCCCCGAGAAACTTGCGCTCGCCACTAAAGTGGCCTTGGCTGAGTTGCTGCTCTCCGGTTGTACAACCGCCGCCGACCACCATTACCTGTTCCCGGACGGTCTGGAAAACGCCATTGACGTGCAAGTCGAAACCGTGCGCGAACTGGGTATGCGCGCCATGCTCACTCGTGGCTCGATGAGCCTCGGCGAGAAGGACGGCGGCCTGCCACCGCAGCAGACCGTGCAGGAAGGTCAGGTGATTCTCGACGACAGTCAGCGCCTGATTCACGAGTACCACGAGCGTGGCGATGGCGCGCAAATCCAGATCGCCCTGGCGCCATGCTCACCGTTCTCGGTGACCCCGGAAATCATGTCGGCCAGCGCCGAACTGGCGAACAAACTGGACGTGCGCCTGCACACGCACCTCGCTGAAACCCTCGACGAAGAAGACTTCTGCCTGCAGCGTTTCGGCCTGCGCACCGTGGATTATCTGGACAGCGTCGGCTGGCTCGGCCCGCGCACCTGGCTGGCTCACGGCATCCACTTCAACCCGGACGAAATCGCCCGCCTCGGCCAGGCCGGCACCGGTATCTGCCATTGCCCGAGTTCGAACATGCGTCTGGCCTCCGGCATTTGCCCGAGTATCGATCTGACCGACGCTGGCGCCCTGTTTGGTCTGGGCGTGGATGGTTCGGCGTCCAACGATGCCTCGAACATGATCCTTGAAGCGCGTCAGGCGCTGTACATCCAGCGCCTGCGTTATGGCGCCGAGAAGATCACCCCGGAGCGCGTACTCGGCTGGGCGACCAAGGGCTCGGCGAGTCTGTTGGGCCGTACCGACATCGGCGAACTGGCGGTGGGCAAGCAGGCGGATCTGGCGCTGTTCAAGCTCGATGAGCTGCGGTTCTCGGGTAGCCATGATCCGATTTCGGCGCTGCTGCTGTGCGGTGCGGACCGTGCCGATCGGGTGATGATTGGCGGCAAGTGGCGGGTGATTGATGGCCAGGTTGAAGGACTGGATCTCAAAGGCCTGATTGCCGATCACAGCCAGGCGGCTCGCCAGTTGATCGCCGGTACCTGATTCCCCCTCCCCATCTGATCGTTCCCACGCTCTGCGTGGGAATGCATCTCGGGACGCTCCGCGTCCCAGCAGCGGACGCAGAGCGTCCATGGCGGCATTCCCACGCGGAGCGTGGGAACGATCAATGTGGCTATCAGAGACCCAGCAGCGACAGCATGATGAACGTCGCAAACAACACAAAATGCGTCATGCCTTCAATGGCATTGGTCTCGCCGTCATTCAGGTTGATCGCGCTGACGATCAAGGTAATGAAGATCATCACCGTCTGCACCGGCGTCATCGCCATCTGAAACGGCTGGCCGGTATACAGCGCCATCGCCTCCATCACCGGCACGGTCAAAATCACCGTCGACAGTGACGCCCCCATCGCAATGTTGACCACCGACTGCATGCGGTTGGCCAGCGCCGCGCGCAATGCGGTCAGAATCTCCGGCGCTGCGGAAATCGCCGCCACCAGAATCGCCGTAATCACCGGCGGTGCGCCCGTGCCTTCCAGGCCCAGATCGAGGGTTTTGGACATCACTTCGGCGAGTGCGCCAATCACCACGACACCGAACACCAGAATGCCGATCGACCAGCCCAGGCTGAGCGGTTTCGGTTCCTCCTCCACCGGCTCTTTCTTGCGGCGTTTGTCCGGGTAGCTGTAACTGAAAAAGTAACTGTGCGGGCCGACCTGCATGCGCAGGAATAACGCATAAAGCACCACCATCGCACCGATGGTGAACGCTGAATAAATCTTCCAGTTCGCCTCGGGAATAAACTCCGGCACCACCATCGACACGCCCATCGCGGTGAGGATCATCACGCTGTAGCTGCGCGCCGAATCGTCGTTGTAGGACTGTTCGCCGTGCTTGATCCCGCCCATCAGCGCGGCAAGGCCGAGGATGCCGTTAATGTCGAGCATCACCGCCGAATAGATCGTGTCGCGCACCAGCGTGGCCGAGGCTTCGTTGCTCATCATGATCGCCAGGATCACCACTTCCACCAGCACCGCGGCCAGCGTGAGAATCATCGTGCCGTAGGGATCGCCGACCTTTTCCGCGAGCAGTTCGGCGTGATGGGCGACGCGCATCGACGCGGCGACGATGAAGGCGATCAGCAGCAGGCCAGAGATCAGCGCAACGATCTGGCCGCTGTGCAGCATCCAGTGCTCCAGCGGATAGGCGACGCACGCGGCAATGACCGCCAGTAGCAGAAAGCTTTCTTGCTTGAGGATTGAGAACATGGCGGGCCTTTTTGCCAAGAGAGTCGAATGAGCTACTGACTGCGGGGCGGCGCTAACGTTTCGTTACACCTTAGCGCACCAACTGATAGCGAGACTTTGCCAAGTGCACTTTTATTGGCCTTGAGGGCGTTATCACGAGCAGGCTCACTCCTACAGGGGAACGCGTTCCAAATGTAGGAGTGAGCCTGCTCGCGATGGCCGTTACGCAGTTTCGGAAGGTTTGTTGTCCTGTTGGTCAGCAATTTGCATTGGCCCGGAGCACACACAACAAAATGGAGCTCCAATTCATGCAAATACGTCCGCTGCACAAACTGCTGTGCGCCGCCATCGGTCTGGGGATCAGCCTGAGCGCCAGCGCTGCCGATCCGCTGAAGGTTGGTTTCGTCTATATCGGCCCGATCGGCGACCACGGCTGGACGTATCAGCATGAGCAGGGGCGCAAGGCACTCGCGGAGAAACTCGGCAATCAGATCACCACCAACTACGTGGAAAACGTCGCCGAGGGCGCCGACGCCGAGCGGGTGATCCGCAACATGGCCAAGGACAAGTACGACCTGATCTTCACCACCTCTTTCGGCTACATGAACCCGACCGTGAAAGTTGCCAAGCAGTTTCCCAAGGTGACTTTCGAACACGCCACCGGCTACAAGCAGGACAAGAACCTCGGCACCTATCTGGCGCGCACGTATGAGGGCCGCTACGTCGGCGGCTTCCTCGCCGCGAAGATGACCAAAACCAAAAAGATCGGCTACGTCGCCTCGTTCCCGATCCCGGAAGTGATCCGCGACATCAACGCCATTCAACTGGCCCTGAACAAATACAACCCGGGCACCGAGATCAAAGTGGTGTGGGTCAATTCCTGGTTCGATCCGGGCAAAGAGGCCGATGCCGCGAATGCGCTGATCGATCAGGGCGTCGACGTGGTGTTCCAGCACACCGACAGCCCGGCGCCGATTCAGGCAGCAGAACGCCGTGGCGTATACGCCGTGGGTTACGCCTCGGACATGGCGCACTTCGGCCCGAAAGCGGTGCTGACCTCGATCGTCAATGACTGGGCGCCGCATTACATCCAGGCGACGCAAAGCGTGATCGACCACACCTGGAAACCTCAGGATTACTGGGGCGGGTTGAAAGAAGGCACAGTTGAATTGCCGATCAGCGATCTGGTACCGGCACCGGTGAAAGCCGAGGCCGAGCAAATCATTGCCGACATCAAGAGCGGCGCGTTGCAGCCATTTACCGGGCCGATCAAGGATCAGAGCGGTGTCGAGAAAATCCCCGCAGGTGTGAGCGCGACCAATGCGGAACTGGCGTCGATGAACTATTACGTGGAAGGCATGAAGGCCGAGATGCCGAAGTAATCCCCTCGAAAAAAACACCGACCCTGTGGGAGCTGGCTTGCCAGCGATGACGGTCTGACAGGCAACAATGATGTTGAATGTGATGGCCTCATCGCTGGCAAGCCAGCTCCCACAGGGTTTTTCAGTGTTCTCAAGTTAACGTTTCTTCAGGACAATTGTATGGATCAGCTTCCGATCATCGACATCAGCCCGCTCTACAGCGACGACCAGAACGCCTGGCCCGCCGTCGCCGCGCAAATCGACCGAGCCTGCCGCGAATGGGGCTTCTTCTACATCAAGGGCCATCCGATCTCCGCCCAGCGCATCGACGATCTGCTGGATCACGCGCAACGTTTCTTCGCCCTGCCCGTCGCCGACAAACTCAAGATCGACATCACCCAGACTCGCCACCACCGAGGCTACGGCGCCGTCGCCACGGAGCAACTCGACCCGAGCAAACCCAGCGACCTCAAAGAAACCTTCGACATGGGTCTGCACCTGCCGGCCAGCCATCCCGAGGTGCTCGCAGAAAAACCGCTGCGCGGACCAAACCGTCATCCTTCGCAAACAGGATGGGAAGCGCTGATGGAACAGCATTACCTTGACATGCAGGCCCTCGCGCAAACCCTGCTGCGCGCCATGACCCTTGCGCTGGGCATCGAACGGGATTTTTTCGACACCCGCTTCAATGAGCCGGTCAGCGTGCTGCGCATGATCCACTACCCGCCCCGCCACACCGCCAGTTCCGCTGAGCAGCAAGGCGCCGGCGCGCACACCGATTACGGCTGTATCACCCTGCTGTATCAAGACAGCGCCGGGGGCTTGCAGGTGAAGAATGTGCGGGGCGAATGGATCGACGCGCCCCCCATCGACGGCACCTTCGTGGTCAACCTCGGCGACATGATGGCGCGCTGGAGCAATGACCGTTATCGCTCGACACCGCACCGAGTGATCAGTCCTCTTGGGGTGGATCGCTATTCGATGCCGTTTTTCGCCGAGCCGCACCCGGACACGCGCATCGAATGCCTGCCCGGTTGCCAGGACGCACAGCATCCGGCGAAATATCCGACGACCACCTGCGCCGAGTTCCTGCTGTCGCGCTTCGCCGATACCTACGCTTATCGTCGTGAGCAGGAAGCAGTGTGATGGATCGCTTGGTCAGGTTTTGCCAATTGTTTCGGCGAGCATCTGTAGAATGCCGTCATTGCACCTGATGAGAAAAGAATATGTACGACTGGCTCAACGCCTTGCCCAAGGCTGAACTGCACCTGCACCTGGAAGGCTCGCTGGAGCCCGAGCTGCTGTTCGCCTTGGCCGAACGCAACAAGATCGCCCTGCCGTGGAACGACGTCGAAACCCTGCGCAAGGCCTATGCCTTCAACAACCTGCAGGAATTCCTCGACCTGTATTACCAGGGCGCCGACGTGCTGCGCACCTCCCAGGATTTCTACGACCTGACCTGGGCTTACCTGCTGCGCTGCAAAGAGCAGAACGTGATTCACACCGAACCGTTCTTCGACCCGCAAACCCACACCGACCGTGGCATCCCGTTCGAAGTGGTGCTCAACGGCATCGCCGCCGCACTGAAGGATGGCGAGCAGCAACTGGGCATCACCAGCGGTTTGATCCTGAGTTTCCTGCGCCACCTCAGCGAAGACGAAGCACAGAAAACCCTCGATCAGGCGCTGCCGTTCCGTGACGCTTTTGTTGCCGTCGGCCTCGACAGTTCCGAGATGGGCCACCCGCCGAGCAAGTTCCAGCGTGTGTTCGATCGCGCTCGTCACGAAGGCTTCCTGACCGTCGCTCACGCCGGTGAAGAAGGCCCGCCGGAGTACATCTGGGAAGCCATCGACCTGCTGAAAATCCAGCGCATCGACCATGGCGTGCGCGCCATCGAAGACGAGCGTCTGATGCAGCGGATTATCGACGAGCAAATCCCGCTGACCGTGTGCCCGCTGTCGAACACCAAACTCTGCGTGTTCGATCACATGTCGCAGCACAACATTCTCGACATGCTTGAGCGCGGCGTGAAAGTCACGGTGAACTCCGATGACCCGGCGTACTTCGGTGGTTATGTCACCGAGAACTTTTATGCGCTGCACGAACACCTGGGCATGACCCAGGATCAGGCCAAGCGCCTGGCGCAGAACAGCCTGGATGCGCGGTTGGTAAAACCATAAAGAGCAATACGAAAAACTGTGGGAGCGGGCTTGCCCGCGATGAGGCCATCAGTTCCAACATCAATGTTGATTGACGGTCCGCCATCGCGGGCAAGCCCGCTCCCACAGGAGTTATGTTTAGCTGGAAATCTCGCGCTCAGTCAGCTCTTCCAGCGTCTTGCCCCGCGTCTCCATCCCGAACAGCCACACCACCCCCGCCGCTATCGCAAAGCACAGCGCCCCCAGCGCAAATACCCCACCCTGCCCGGTAATCGGGAACACCAGCCCGGTCACCAACGGCCCGAGCAGCGAACCCACACGGCCGATCGCCGAGGCGAATCCCGAGCCCGTCGCCCGTGCCGAGGTCGGATACAACTCTGGCGTATAGGTGTAGAGCACCGCCCACATGCCGAACAGGAAGAACTGCATCAGCAGCCCCGTGCCGATCAACAGGGCAACGTTGCCGCCGAACACCGCGCTCTGCCCGTAGAGAAACGCCATCACCCCGCCACCGAGCAAGGTGACGATGCACACCGGTTTGCGCCCCCAACGCTCGACCAGCCACGCCGCCATCAAAAATCCGGGAATCCCGCCCAGCGAAATCAGCACCGTGTAATACACCGACTGGGTCACGGCGAAGCCCGACTGTTGCAGCAATGCACTCAACCACGAGGTCAGCCCGTAAAAACCCAACAACGCAAAGAACCACAGGCTCCAGATCATCGTTGTGCGCTGGCGATACTGTGGCGACCAGATCTGCTTGAGCGCCGAGAAGAAATGGCCCGGTGGCGTCACGGTGCGGGGCAACCGCACCGGCGCGGGCAACGTGGTAGCGCCGAGCGATGCGCGTACGCGCTGTTCGATGCCGTCGAGGACCTTGTCCGCCGCCTCCTGCCGCCCGGCCTGTTCCAGCCAGCGCGGTGATTCGGGGATGAAAAAACGGATCGCCAACACGAACACCGCCGGCACCGCCAACACCAGAAAGATGTCGCGCCAGCCAATCACCGGCAACAGGAAGTACGACAGCACACCGGCAGCAACAAAACCCAGCGGCCAGAAGCCATCCATCAACGCGATATAACGCCCACGCCGCTGAGCCGGGATCAACTCCGAGAGCATCGACTGCGCAATGGGAAACTCCATGCCCATGCCAATCCCCAGCAGAATTCGAAACAGCGTCAGCGCCTCGACCGTTTGCGCCGTCGAGCACAGGTAACTGGCCACGCCCCACAGGACGATGCTCCACTGAAACACCGGTTTGCGCCCGAAGCGGTCCGCGAGCATGCCGGACAGCGACGCACCGAGCACCATGCCGAAGAAGCTCGAACTGGCGAGCAATCCTGCCTGTGCGCTGCTCAGGCCGAACTCGGCTTTGATCGAGCCGAGCAGGAACGTCATCATCGCCAGGTCCATGGAGTCGAAGAAAAACGCCAGCGCGATGATGATGAAAATGATCCGGTGATAACCGCTGATCGGCAGTCGTTCCAGGCGTTCTGCCGCGCTGAAGCCTTGAGTATCCATATCGCCTCCCCCATCCGAAATATCCCCGGATCGAGTGTGCGCGATAGTGCCTTGGCGTTCGTGCTGGATGCGACCTGTTCGCAACCGTAGACGACGCCAGCAGGACTGATGGCGTAACAGGCGACGCTTGCGCAGCGTCTGTTACGCCATTTCCAGCTCGGTTTCCTTGGCGAATCGATGCAGCTCGCGCTGGCCGGCGGCCGTCAGTTGCAGGGCTCGTGAATCATTGGGCAGGGTCAGCCAACCGGACTGCATGAATAACTGCAACAACGCTGCGCCGAGTGAGCCGCCCATGTGCGGACGTCGCTCGCTCCAGTCGGGGCATGCACAGGCCACTTGAACGTTGCGATGGGCCAGCGCCTGGATGAACACCCCGCGCCCGGCCAGTTGCTTCGCACCTTTGTGGGTCACCGCTACGCGCTGTTCGAGCTGTTCAATCCAGCCGGCGTCGAGCAGTCGCTGGTACAGATCGGCGGCCAGCGTGCCCCCCAGGTGGTCATCGCAAAAGCGTGCACGCAACAGCGACGACGGCGCCGACTGAGGTTTGGCCATGGGGGTGGTGCGCTTGAACACCTCGGCGATTTCCCGCGGAGCACTGGCGATGGTGGCGCTGGCCAGTGCTTCTATCGCGGCCCCCACCTCCGGCGCCGAGAGGCGGAAAAACCGTTTGCGACCACGGACTTCGACCTTCAACAGACCGCCGGTGGCCAGCCGTGCCAGATGCGCACTGGCCGATGACGGCGACAGCCCTGCCAGTAGCGCAAGCTCCTCGGTCTGCCGGGCCGAGCCATCCATCAACGCCCACATCATCGCGCTGCGCTTGGGGTCGGCCAGCAACGTGGCGATCTGGCTGATGCAAGGTGCATGTTCCATGTATTCACTCCCTGTGGAATCGTATCGTCTACTGCTCGGAGACATCTTGACCAGTAATGGGTCGGCGGCCAAGACGCGAAAAACGCCCTGAGCCGGGGCAAGGCAGGCCATTGACGCAACATGCTTCGGCGCAGAACCCGCCACCGCAGCGAACCCCACAATTAAACAGGGGCAACTCGGCATTGACGGCGTTCGGGCCGGGTTTCGGTACTGGCATGAGGCGGGCGCTAGTATAAGCGGGATGCACGCTCCGTCCCGCCTCGCAGCCTGCACGGGTGGTGATTGTTCCTGACAGAAATTTCTCTATTTACCTGCGACTAATGATCAACTTTCGGGAAAACGGGAAATTGACTACTCAAATCAGCGCATCGGCTGGCGAGCATTTCCCTTAACAGGTTCACCGGCTTACTCAATTGTGCGCGATGGGCGCACAACAGATTCAGCGGAGCGCGCTCACATTGCAGCTCTGGCAACAGCACTTTGAGGCGTCCGGCGAGCACATCGGCGCCGACGTCGAGCCAGGATTTGTAGGCGATTCCCGCCCCGGCCACCGCCCACAGCCGCACCACGTCGGCATCATCGCTGAAGCGGTCGCCACTGACCGTCAAGCCGACTTCGCGCTTGCCGTCGTGAAAGCTCCAGTGGTCATGAACCCGGCTGCCGAGCATGTACAACAGGCAATTGTGCTGCGCCAGTTGTTCGAGCTGGCGCGGCTCACCGTGCCGCGCCAGATAGGCTGGCGAGGCGCAAAGCACACGGCGGTTGTGCGGGGCGATGGGCAAGGCGATCAGGCTGGAGTCTTCCGGCTCGCCATAGCGCAGGGCAATGTCCACCGGCTGGCGGAACAGGTCGGCAATGCGGTCGCCGAGCAACAGGCGCACGGTCAGCTTCGGGTGCTCGCGCTGAAACTCGTCGAGCCACGGCAACAGCAGGTTGCGGCCAAAATCCGACGGTGCCGACAGTTGCAAGACCCCGCTGACCTGATCCTGCCCACTGGCCAGCAGGCGCCGGCCTTCGTCCAGCTGACTCAATGCCGCCCGGGCGTATTCGAGGAAGCCTTCGCCTTCCGCGGTCAGCCGCAGACTGCGCGTCGAACGCGCCAGCAAACGCGCGCCGAGTTGCTGCTCTATGCGTTTCAACGCCGCACTGGCCACCGCAGCGGACATGTCCATCACCCGCGCCGCCGCCGACAGGCTGCCCAGATCCGCCGCCCGGACAAATAACTGCAAGTCATCGAAACGCAGCATTTACAGCCTCGATTATCAAAAAAATATTGAAAGAGACTGCTCTTTTAGCCGGTTTTATCTCGGGGAGAAATAGCCAATCATCTGCTCCATCGAATTCATCCCGCTTCTGTGGAGCCGAACATGTCCCAGCCATTCACCGCCATTGCCACCCTGATCGCCAAACCCGGCCAACAGGACACTCTCGAACACGCGTTGCGCGCACTGGTTGAACCGAGCCGTGCCGAGGACGGTTGCAGTCAGTACGACTTGCACCGCGACCTGGCCGACCCACGGGTTTTCTACGTGATCGAACACTGGGCCAGTGAAGCGATTCTGCAAGCGCACAACGCCAGCGCGCATTTTCAAAACTTCCAGGCCACTGCCGGGCAGTGCATCGAACACTTCGAATTGAAACGTCTGGGCAGCATCGCCTGAGCCCTTCTTCCCTTACTTGTACGGAGCCCACCATGAAAGCCATTGCCTATTACGCTTCCCTGCCCATCAGCGACGCCGATTCCCTGCAAGACATCGAACTGCCAGAGCCGGTCGCCGGCCCGCGCGATCTGCTGGTGGAAGTCAAAGCCATCTCGGTCAATCCGGTCGACACCAAGGTGCGCCAGAACGTGGCGCCTGAACCGGGCGCAGCGAAGGTGCTGGGCTGGGACGTGGCCGGTGTGGTCAAAGCCGTCGGCAGCGAAGTGACGCTGTTCAAGGCTGGGGATAAAGTCTTTTACGCAGGTTCCATCGCCCGTGCTGGCGGCAACAGCGAACTGCACGTCGTCGATGAGCGAATCGTCGGCCATATGCCCAAGTCGCTCGGTTTCGCCGAAGCCGCCGCCCTGCCGCTGACCGCGATCACTGCGTGGGAGCTACTATTCGAACGCCTGCAAATCCGCGAAGGCCAGACCGACGAAGGTCAGAGCCTGCTGATCGTCGGCGCAGCCGGTGGTGTCGGCTCGATCCTCACCCAACTGGCAAAACAATTGACCGGTCTCAAGGTGATCGGCACCGCCTCCCGGGCGCAGACTCGCGACTGGGTCAGCGAACTGGGTGCGGATCTGGTGATCGATCACAGTCAGCCGCTGAGTGAAGAGCTGAAACGCGCGGGGCTCGCCAACGTAACCCACGTCGCCAGCCTGACCCAGACCGATCAGCATTTGGATCAACTGGTCGAAGCCCTGGCGCCACAAGGCAAACTGGCGCTGATCGACGATCCGAAGTCACTGGACGTGAGCAAGCTCAAGCGCAAGAGCCTGTCGCTGCATTGGGAATTCATGTACACCCGCTCGCTGTTCGAGACGCCAGACATGATCGAGCAGCACCATCTGCTCAACCGCGTGGCCGAGCTGATCGATGCCGGGACCTTGAAGACCACGGTCGGCGAGCATTTCGGCACAATTAATGCCGCCAACCTGCGCCGGGCGCACGAATTGCTCGAAAGCGGCAAAGCCAAAGGGAAAATTGTTTTAGAACATTTCTGAAGATCAAAAGATCGCAGCCTGCGGCAGTTCCTGCCCGGGCTGCGGTGTTTTTTTTGCCGTCAGTCAGATGCTTGACCTTTGTCACAATTGCGATCGTATTCAGGACTAGAATCGAAGCCTCTGCGATACATCTTTTACGCAAGGGAGGTCAGCAATGAAGATCCTGATAAAAGAAGTGGCAAAGTCTCAATGGCAGGTTCGACTCGATCAACACGCCGTGACATTCCGCAGTGAAGCCGAGGCCCTGGCCTTCACTCGCACCCTCGAAGCGCGAATTTGCGCGCCCCATCAGATTCCCGACCGCAGCCAGCAGCGCGCCGCCGGCTGAGTCTGCTCAGCCAGCCGCTTGCGCCAGCGCCCGGGCATTCTGCAAACGCCGGGTGAGCATCGCGACGCATACCACCAGCAGACCGCACAGGCTGATGACCATGGCCATCGGCATGGCGCTGCCGTCGTGCAGAATCCCCACCAGCGAAGCAGCGCCGGAAGCCACGCTGAACTGCAGACAGCCCATCAGCGCCGACGCACTGCCGGCCCGCGCCCCCTGGCCGTTCATTGCGCAGGCCGCAGCGTTGGGCAGGATGCAGCCGAGGCTGGCGATGCAGATGAACAACGGAATCAGTAACGGCCACAACGCTTCGGTATGAAGCGCGCTGACCGCCAGCAGTGTCAGCCCCGCCAACAGATACACCCACACCGCACGCGCCAG
The DNA here is from genome assembly GCF_044742875.1 of Pseudomonas sp. NPDC087817. NCBI lineage: Bacteria > Pseudomonadati > Pseudomonadota > Gammaproteobacteria > Pseudomonadales > Pseudomonadaceae > Pseudomonas > Pseudomonas sp. NPDC087817. The sequence continues at coordinate 52,316 of NZ_JBIUVJ010000020.1, read as the reverse complement.
CAGAAACGCCGGACCGCGCTTGGCCAACAGCCGTGCATTGATCTGCGCCACCAGAATGAAACCTGCCGCGTTGGTGCCGAACAGCCAGCCGAAATGCTCGGCTGGTACGCCATAGAGTTTGATGAAGACGAACGGTGAGCCGGCAATGTAGGAAAACATCCCGGCGACGGCAATGCCGCCGGTGAGGGCGTGGCCAAGAAAGACTTTATCCTTGAACAAGCGCCCGTATTGGCGCAACGCGCCGGACAATGGTTGGCGTGGCATATGCGCTGGCATGCTTTCCGGCAAGCCAAGTGCAACGGCGAGCCCCGCCAGCGCACTGAAACCGGTCAGCACCAGAAAGATCGACTGCCAGCCTGTGGTGTTGACCAGCAGCCCGCCGAGCATAGGCGCCAGAATCGGTGCCAGGCCCATCACCAGCATCAACTGCGAGAAGACTTTCGCCGAACCCACCGCATCGCATTTGTCGCTGACCACCGCCCGCGCAATCACCATGCCCGCACAGCCGCCCAGCGCTTGCACGAAGCGTGCGCCGATCAGCCATTCCAGGTTCGGTGCATAGGCACAGGCCAGTGAGGCCAGCGTGAACAGCGCCAGACCGGTGAGCAGCGGAATCCGTCGCCCGAAGCGATCCGCGACCGGGCCATACAACAGCTGCCCCATGGACAAACCGAGGAAATACGCCGCCAGGGTCATCTGCACGTGTTTTTCGTCGGTGCCGAACGCCAGCGCCATGGACGGAAAGGCAGGCAGGTAAAAGTCGATGGCCAACGGCCCGAAGGCAGTCAAGGCACCGAGAATCAGAATGGTACGGAAGTTCATCAGGCATCCAGGTTGGCAAGTCGGCAGCCCGACAGTCTAGCCGCGCCCGAACGCCTTGAACATTCCGATAGCTCGCTAACAATTAAAAATCTGACAAACCACAACTTGCTCCCGCTGGGGCGCGCAGCGGCCCCGATTTATATCCAGGCCAGAAACCATGGGCCTGCTGCGCAGTCCAGCAGGAGCAAGCTCCCTCGCCACAGGGATTTGTGTCAGGCGAGTTTTACCGCGTAGCCTTCTTCGCTGATGACTTCGATGACCTGCTCAGCACTCAGCGCACTTTCGACGCCGACTTCCTTGGCCGCCAGATCGACGCGCACACTGGCCGCCGGATCCTTGGCCTGTAAGGCGTTGGTGATGGCTTTGACACAGTGACCGCAGGACATGCCTTCAACATTGAACACTTGCATGCAAATGACTCCTTTTGAGTGAGGTTGCCGGCAGTTTCGAGCTTGCCACGATGGCAAGGTCAAGTTCTTGAATAAACTGCCGGGCTGGCAATCAGCGCCGCGCTCGGCCAAGCTGCGTGCATCAATGACATAAATTCAGGAGATTCAGCCATGCGCTGGTCAGCTTTCAGCCTGTTTGGCTTCCTCGGCCTGTTTGCCGCTATCCCTCAAGTGCAAGCCGCCGGCGAGGATTATGGCGTGCTGATCATTTCCCGCGAGCGCCTGGAAGTAGCGACGTCCTGCGAGATCGGTGTTTACATTCAGGATCAACTGTCGGCGCGCCTGTTTCAGGAGCAAAGCACCTCATTCAATCTGCCGCCGGGCAATGTCTCGCTACGGCTTAAACTGCTGCCGGGGCAAATGCCGGGCTGCAACCCGGGCATGCTCGCGCCGGGTTCGCAGGAGATCAAACTGCATGCCGGCGACATCCTGAAGTTCCGAATCGCGATGAACCAGGAAGGCATGTACTTGAAGCGCACCGATCTCGGTTACTAAGCAAATCCCCATGTGGGAGCGGGCTTGCTCGCTCCCACATTGATTGATGGTGCCTCAAAGATTGGCGCTTGACCTTGCCCGCATGGCAAGGTTGATCCTGTAGGCAACTTCTACAGGGAGCGTGACCGATGTCCGAATCCATCACTTTCGATCTGCCGATTGCCGGCATGACCTGCGCCAGTTGTGCCGGGCGTGTCGAGCGGGCCTTGAGCAAAGTCAGCGGCGCCAGTGCCGTCAGCGTCAACCTCGCCACCGAGCAGGCCCGCGTGCAGGCGCCCGGCGACAGCTTGCCGGCGTTGATGGACGCGGTTGAGCGCGCCGGTTACAGCGTGCCGCAACACACCCTCGAATTGAAAATTGATGGCATGACCTGCGCCTCCTGCGTGGGTCGTGTCGAGCGCGCCCTGAACAAAGTCATCGGAGTGAAAAGCGTCAGCGTCAACCTCGCCAATGAACGCGCGCACCTCGAACTGCTCGGCCAGATCGACGCGCAAAACCTGCTTGATGCCGTCAGCAAGGCCGGTTATTCAGCCAGCGTCTGGCAAGCCGAAAACCCACCCACCGATAACCAGCAACAGCGCCTGAAGCACGAGCGCTGGGCTTTGATCTGCGCGATCGCCCTCGCCCTGCCGCTAGTCTTGCCAATGTTGCTGCAACCGTTCGGCATTCACTGGATGCTGCCCGCCTGGGCGCAATTCGCCCTCGCCACGCCCGTGCAATTCATCTTCGGTGCACGGTTCTACGTGGCGGCGTGGAAAGCCGTGCGCGCCGGCGCTGGCAACATGGACTTGCTCGTCGCCCTCGGCACCAGCGCCGGTTATGGCTTGAGTCTTTATGAGTGGGCGACTGCCGCCGGGCGCATGCCACATCTGTATTTCGAAGCGTCGGCGGTGGTGATTGCCCTGGTGCTGCTCGGCAAATACCTCGAAAGCCGCGCCAAACGCCAGACCGCCAGTGCCATCCGCGCCCTTGAAGCCTTGCGGCCGGAACGGGCAATTCAGGTGATCGACGGCCGCGAACAGGATGTCGCCATCAGTGCCCTGCGCCTCAACGATCAAGTGCTGGTCAAACCCGGCGAGCGCTTCCCGGTCGACGGCGAAGTGCTGGAGGGCCAGAGCCACGCCGACGAAGCCTTGATCAGCGGTGAGAGTCTGCCGGTGCCGAAACAACCGGGGGATAAAGTCACCGGTGGTGCGATCAACGGTGAAGGTCGCTTGCTGGTGCGCACCACCGCACTCGGCGCGGAAAGCGTGCTGGCGCGGATCATTCGTCTGGTCGAAGACGCTCAAGCGGCGAAAGCACCGATCCAGAAACTGGTGGATAAAGTCAGCCAGGTGTTCGTGCCGACCGTGCTGGTCCTTGCCCTGGCAACGCTGATCGGTTGGTGGCTGTACGGCGCACCGCTGGAAACCGCGTTGATCAACGCCGTTGCGGTTCTGGTGATCGCTTGCCCTTGCGCCCTCGGTCTCGCCACGCCGACGGCGATCATGGCCGGCACTGGCGTGGCGGCGCGGCACGGCATTCTGATCAAGGACGCCGAAGCACTGGAACGCGCCCATGAAGTCAGCAGCGTGGTGTTCGACAAGACCGGCACGTTGACCTCCGGCACCCCGCGCATCGCGCATTTGAGTGCCGTCAATGGCGATGAAAATACGCTGCTGAAATTGGCCGGGGCCCTGCAACGCGGCAGCGAGCATCCGCTGGCCAAAGCGGTGCTTGACTCAGCCGCTGAGCGAAATCTGCCTGTGCCGGATATCAGCGACAGCCAGTCACTGACCGGTCGTGGCATCGCTGGCACGCTGGACGGTCGGCGTCTGGCCCTTGGCAATCGGCGGATGCTGGAAGAAAGCGGATTGAGTGCAGGCAACCTCAGCGAATCCGCCAAGGCATGGGAAGCCGAAGGCCGAACCCTGTCGTGGCTGATCGAACAAAGTCCCGAGCTGCGTGTACTGGGTTTGTTCGCCTTCGGTGACACCTTGAAGCCGGGCGCACTGCAAGCCGTACAACAACTCGCCGCACGCGATATCCACAGCCATTTACTGACCGGCGACAATCGCGGCAGTGCGCGCGTGGTGGCCGAGGCCCTTGGCATTAAAAACGTTCACGCCGAAGTCTTGCCGGCAGACAAAGCCGCCACCGTCGCCGAACTGAAGAAAATCGGCGTCGTCGCCATGGTCGGCGACGGCATCAACGATGCTCCGGCACTCGCTGCCGCCGACATCGGCATCGCCATGGGCGGCGGCACCGACGTCGCCATGCACGCAGCGGGCATCACGCTGATGCGCGGTGATCCACGGCTGGTGCCGGCGGCGCTGGAGATCAGCCGCAAGACCTACGCGAAAATTCGCCAGAATCTGTTCTGGGCCTTCGTCTACAACCTGATCGGCATTCCGCTGGCGGCGTTTGGCTTTCTCAACCCGGTGCTGGCCGGTGCGGCGATGGCGTTGTCGAGCGTCAGCGTAGTGAGCAATGCGCTACTGTTGAAAACCTGGAAACCCAAGGATCTGGAGGAGCACCGATGAACATCGGCCAAGCGGCCCGGCACAGTGGCCTGAGCGCGAAAATGATCCGCTACTACGAGTCGATCGGTTTGCTCAAAGCGGCCCATCGCACCGACAGCGGTTATCGGGTCTACGGCGATGATGACTTGCACACACTGGCTTTTATCAAGCGTTCGCGCGATCTCGGCTTTTCTCTCGAAGAAGTCGGCAAACTGCTGACGCTCTGGCAGGATCGCCAGCGGGCCAGCGCCGATGTGAAGGCGCTGGCGCGGCAGCACATCGACGAGTTGAACCAGAAGATCCGCGAACTCGGCGAGCTACGCGACACCTTGCAGGATCTGGTCGAGCATTGTCAGGGCGACCATCGCCCTGATTGCCCGATCCTCAAGGAGCTGGCGTCGGGCTGCTGCGCACAACCCGCCCGCGCCTGAGCGCCAGCCCTTTTACCGTCAGCAGGGTGCCGAGGGGAATGCCGTGGAACAGCATGACCACGGCCCCCGGTGTCCACCACTCGTAGAACGGCGCGGCGATCAACATGCCGACGCCGAATCCGGTCATTTGCAGCAACGTCAGGAAGCTGAAGATTGGCAGGCGCAGGTGTTCCGGTTCGCGTTGCAGCCGCGACATCAGGCCGACTTCTGAGAAGCCGTCACCCAGCCCGGCCGGCAAGGAAAACAACAGCAATCCGTAGAGACTGTGCTGCTGAAACATCAGGATGAAACCGCAGGACATCAGCGCCACGCCGAAGAAGAACCGCCGCTCCAGATGGATGTTGTCCGAGCCTTTCAGGCGGCTGGCGATTCGTGCACCGAGCAGTTTGCCGCTGGCCCATACCGCCAGCATCAGGCCCAGCGTGGTGCTCGCCGACTCGGGCGAGAGCAGTTTCGAGATGATCGGGAAACCGACGTTATGCGCGGCGCTACCCAAGGTGTCGGCCATCGTCACCGCGAGCATGGCGGCAATCACCGGCGCACTGCGCAGGCCTTGCTTGAGGGCCGACCATTCGCCGCGCTCGGGCTCGGTGTTGAGGGTCGGAGCGTCGAAACGCAGCGGCACAATCAGTAATGCAGCCAGCAAATAGGTCAGCGCGTTCAGGGCGAACACCGTTTCGAAGCCAAAACCCGCTACCAGCAACCCCGAGACCAGACTGCCGCCGACCATCGCCGCCGAAGAGGCCGAAGTGATCCACGCGTTTGTTTTCAGCAACTGCGACGGCTCGATCAGCCTGGGCAACTGGCTGTTGAGACCGATGGCGAACATTGAGTTGCCAAAGCCCAGCCCGAAGGCGATCAGCGGCAACAGCAGTGCTTGCTGGCTGACCGGCACGATCAGCAACAGACCAAGCACGCCAGCGCGCAGCAGATCGAATGCAATCAGCGGCAAACGCCCGCTCCAGCGCCGATAGAACCGCGTGCCGATCAGACTGGCGAAAATCCCGCCGCCGACGCGACTGGCGAGGAAAATGCCGACGCTCATGGCGCTGTTGCTCAGCAGATAGACGTACGTGGCCAGCGCAACCATGTTGAGGAAAGCGCCGAAATCAGAGATCAGTCGGGCGGTGATGATCAGGTAGGCGTTGCGGGGGGTGGTCACTTTCAGTCCTTGAGTGTGCGGAGGCAGACAAGATTCCCACACGCATTTCAAGAACACCACCATCCCCTGTGGGAGCTGGCTTGCCAGCGATAGCGGTGGTTCAGCCTGAAGACATGTATTGGCTGTACAGGCCCCTTCGCTGGCAAGCCAGCTCCCACAGGTTTTTCGGGTGCTGTCTGGAAAATGGCGGGCACAAAAAAACCCGGCCGAAGCCGGGTTTCTCTTTACACGATCACTGCATCCATGGCGGAGGCGGTGGCTCGTCCGACTTGCCCTTGGGCTCGTCATCTGCCGCACGAATCGCCTGCTTGCGCTCTTCGTCCAGCCGCGCCGCTTCGATCTCGCGCAGCACCCCGCCGACATCGGCCAGGTCCTCCGGATCGTCGAACTCACCGGTCAGCACACTGTTCGGATGCAAGGTGCCGGCTTCGTACAACGCCCACATTTCCTTGGCGTACTTGGTCGTCTTCAGCTCTGGCGCAAAACGGCCGAAGTATGAGGCCATGTTGCCAACGTCACGCTCGAGCATGCTGAACGCGTGGTTGTTGCCCGCTGCATCGACTGCTTGCGGCAGGTCGATGATGACCGGGCCGGTCGGTGTCAGCAGCACGTTGAACTCGGAGAGGTCACCGTGCACCAGACCGGTACACAACATCAGCACGATCTGCGAAATCAGGAACGCGTGATACTCGCGGGCCTGATCCGGCTCCAGCACCACGTCGTTCAGACGCGGCGCGGCGTCGCCGAATTCGTCGGCCACCAGTTCCATCAACAATACGCCATCGAGGAAGTCGTACGGTTTCGGCACGCGCACACCGGCACCGGCCAGACGAAACAGCGCCGCCACCTCGGCGTTCTGCCAGGCATCCTCGGTCTCTTTGCGACCGAACTTGGAGCCTTTGGCCATCGCTCGGGCCTGTCGGCTGTTGCGAACCTTGCGGCCTTCCTGATACTCGGCCGCCTGGCGGAAACTACGTTTGTTCGCCTCCTTGTAGACCTTTGCGCAACGTAACTGATTGCCGCAGCGCACCACATAAACAGCTGCTTCTTTACCACTCATCAGTGGGCGCAGCACTTCGTCGACCAGACCGTCCTCGATCAGGGGTTCAATGCGTTTTGGAGTCTTCATCAGCTTTTATTGTGGGTCCTTTATTACCAAACACGCGAATGTCACTCGTTATACGGCAATCCTCGCGTCTCGGGGAGGGGTTGCCGACCTGTGAACCTTGAGAATGCACACACTGTGCCGAAAATCTGACCGCGGCGAATCATAGCCGAGGCGGTGGTGAATGTTGCTGATCGGTGTTGAGGGCATTTGCGACAGAATCTGACATTGGCCTGTAAGTGTCCTTGAACATGCCCGCATAAACCTGTGGGAGCTGGCTTGCCAGCGATGGCGATATCCCAGTCAATAAAAATATTGAATCTGATGGCCTCATCGCGGGCAAGCCCGCTCCCACAGGATCCGATTTATCTTTCAATGATGGCAGTGACGCCTTGGCCGCCCGCGGCGCAAATCGAAATCAGCCCCCGGCCCTTGCCCGCCGCATCCAGCAACTTCGCCAGATTCGCAACAATCCGCCCACCCGTCGCGGCAAACGGATGCCCCGCCGCCAGCGAACTGCCTTTGACATTAAGCCGGCTGCGGTCGATCGAACCCAACGGCGCATCCAGCCCCAGACGGGTTTTGCAGTATTCAGGATCTTCCCAGGCCTTGAGCGTGCACAAAACCTGCGCAGCGAACGCCTCATGAATTTCGTAGTAGTCGAAGTCCTGCAACGTCAGCCCGTTACGCGCCAATAAACGTGGCACCGCGTACACCGGCGCCATCAGCAGGCCCTCGGCACCATTGACGAAATCCACCGCCGCCGCTTCGCCGTCGCGCAGGTAAGCGAGGATCGGCAAGCCGCGCTCTTTCGCCCATTCCTCACTGCCGAGCAACACCACCGAGGCGCCATCGGTGAGCGGCGTGGAGTTGCCCGCCGTCAGCGTACCTTTGGCGCTTTTTTCGAACGCCGGTTTCAGCGACGCGAGTTTTTCCAGGGTCAGGTCCGGGCGCAGATTGTTGTCGCGGGTCAGGCCGAGGAACGGCGTCATCAAATCGTTGTGCCAGCCTTCGCTGTAGGACGCGGCCAGTTTGTGATGGCTTTCCAGGGCCAGTTGATCCTGCTCTTCGCGGGGAATCTGCCAGGTCTGCGCCATCAGTTCGCAGTGCTGGCCCATCGACAGACCGGTGCGCGGCTCGCCATTGCGCGGGAATTCCGGGATCAGGTGTTGGGGGCGCAGTTGCAGAAAGGTCTTGAGTTTGTCGCCAGTGGTCTTGGCGCGGTTGGCTTGCAGGAGGATCTTGCGCAGGCCCTCGCTGACGCTGATCGGTGCGTCCGAGGTGGTGTCGACGCCGCCAGCAATGCCACTGTCGATCTGGCCAAGGGCGATTTTGTTCGCCACCAGCAGCGCCGCTTCCAGGCCGGTGCCGCAGGCTTGCTGGATGTCATAGGCCGGGGTGGTCGGAGACAGGCGCGAGCCAAGTACGCATTCGCGGGTCAGGTTCATATCCCGTGACAATTTAAGCACCGCGCCCGCCACGACCTCGCCGATGCGCTGGCCGTGCAGGTTGTAGCGTTCGATCAGGCCTTCGAGGGCGGCGGTGAGCATCGCCTGATTGCTGGCGGTAGCGTACGGTCCGTTGGAACGGGCGAAAGGGATACGGTTACCGCCGATGATCGCGACGCGGCGCAGCTGACTCATGAAAAGCTCCTTTTTAGATGTCCAGGTTCACATAGAACCCTGTGGGAGCTGGCTTGCCAGCGATGGGGCCGGCACATCCAACACCTTCAGTGGCAGACAGTCCGCCATCGCTGGCAAGCCAGCCCGCACAGGGTCAGTGGTCTACTCTGCTGTTCTAGCGTAGGCCTTATTGCGTGGATCGAACGATTGTTTGCCATTGGCAGTCCACACTTTGAACCCCAACATTTGGAGAGCGTTCCATGTCTGACCGCTATATCGACTTTGCCAACTCGTCCATCGGCCATCGTCTGGTCGGGGCTCTGGGCCTGCCGTCGCCGGTGCGACTGGAGCGCTGGCAGGCCGGACGCCTGCGGCCGGTGGAGGGTGCGCTGCTGATCGGCGGCGGGCCGCTGGCCGAGCGCGTCAGCGCCTTCGCCAATCGTTTGACCGAGGGGATTTACCGCTACGGCGAGCAACCGGCGAGCGCTACCGAATGGATTCCCGGCCTTGGTCCGAAACTCAAGGCTGTGGTGTTCGACGCCAGCGATCTGCAACAGACCGATCAGCTCAAACAGCTGCGCGAGTTCTTCCAGCCATTGATGAAAAACCTCGAATCCAGCGCCCACCTGGTGATCCTCGGTCGCGCCCCGGAAACCCTGAGCGATCCGTTCGCCGCCAGTGCACAACGGGCGCTGGAAGGTTTCTCCCGTTCGTTGGCCAAGGAGTTGCGCAGCGGTGGCACGCTGCAATTGATTTATGTCGGTGACGGTGCCGAAGATCAGTTGGAAGGCCCGCTGCGGTTTTTCCTTTCGCCGAAAAGTGCTTTCGTTTCCGGGCAGGTGATTCGCCTGACCGCTTGCGCAACGCCGGTCACCGACTGGACGCGACCACTGGCCGGGCGCAAGGCGCTGGTCACCGGCGCAGCGCGCGGCATTGGCGCTTCGATTGCCGAGACCCTGGCACGCGATGGCGCCGAGGTCATCCTGCTCGACGTGCCGCCGGCCAAGACCGATCTTGAAGCCCTCGCCGCACGCCTCGGCGGGCGCAGCATCACCCTCGACATCTGCGCGGAGGACGCTGCCACGCAACTGATCGAACAACTGCCGGACGGCATCGACATTCTGGTGCACAACGCCGGGATCACTCGCGACAAGACCTTGGCCAACATGACCCCGGAATTCTGGGACGCGGTGCTGGCGGTCAACCTCAATGCGCCGCAAGTGCTGACCAAAGCCCTGCTCGACAGCGGCACGCTGAAAGACAACGCGCGGGTGATCCTGCTCGCCTCGATCAGCGGTATCGCCGGTAATCGCGGGCAGACCAACTACGCCGCGAGCAAGGCAGGCTTGATCGGCCTGGCCCAGGCGTGGGCGCCGACACTGCTGGAACGCGGCATCAGCATCAACGCCGTGGCGCCGGGATTCATCGAAACGCAGATGACCGCGCACATTCCTTTCGGCCTGCGTGAGGCCGGACGACGCATGAGTTCGCTGGGCCAGGGCGGCCTGCCGCAAGACGTCGCCGAGGCCGTGGCTTGGCTGGCGCAACCGGGCACCGGCGCGTTCACCGGGCAGGCGCTGCGGGTCTGTGGACAAAGTGTTCTGGGGGCTTAGGCATGAGCATCGAATGGCACACACTGGACCGCGAACCGAGTCTGCCCGGGCTGTATGCGCGGGCGGCGACGCGACGCAAGATCACTGGCACGCAACTGCCCGACAGTGGCTTGCGCTGCTGGGTCGACATCGATGGCAAACGCCTGGCGGACTATCGCAAGGTCTGCGGTTTTACCGACGACGGTCTGCTGCCGCCGACTTATCCACACATCCTCGCGTTTGCCTTGCAGATGCAGTTGCTCACGGCAAAGGATTTTCCGTTCCCGCTGCTGGGTCTGATTCATTTGAGCAACCGCATTCGCGTGCTGCGGCCGATGGGTGCGATCAGTCGCGCGCAAGTCAGCGTGCGCGTGAATAATCTGCAAGCGCATCCCAAGGGCGCGACGTTCGATCTGCTGACCACGCTGGATGATCAGCTCGGGCCGTTGTGGGAAGCCGAAAGTCAGATGCTCTGTCGCGGGGTAAAACTTGACGGTGAAGCCGTCGAACAGCATTGGCAGCCATCGCAAGCGCTGACGGAAGTGGCCCATTGGAAGGCGTCGGCAGACATTGGCCGGCAATACGCCAAGGTGTCGGGAGACTACAACCCGATCCACCTGAGCGCGGCGAGCGCAAAGTTGTTCGGCTTTCCCACGGCCATCGCCCACGGCTTGTGGAACAAGGCCCGCACACTCGCGGCGCTGGCGGATCATTTACCCAAGGCCAATCTGGAGATCGCGGTGCACTTTCGCAAACCGGTGCGATTGCCGAGTGAGGTGACGTTGCTGGCCAGCGAAGCGGGATCCAGTGGCGAATTGCGGCTGGTGGGGGCGGGGGATCTGGAGCATATGGTGGGCAATTGGCAGCCGATTGCCTGAATCCAGAAGTGGGTGATGAAAACAGAATTTGTGTGAAGGAATCTCTGTGGTGATGGGATTTATCCCCTCACCACAAAAGCTCCCTGTCACCACAAGGTTTTCAGCGCCCGGGAAATAGGGGCCGACCTGTAAATTGTGTATATATCACTTAAGTTTTTCCGCACCTTGACCACCTCTTCGACAAACACCTGGCCTTGATTCTCAAGGCTTTTTTTTGCGCGTCTATATCTTGGGTATTAGTCCTTAGGCGCTGCGCATCACCTTATATATAAAGGCGTTAATACCAACTTGAGAATGGCCTGGAACCTGCCCTTGGACTGAGATTGACACAACGGACGGAGGCATCACCGGCGATAGACCGGGGAGCCATCGAAGACAACGAACGTTGTAACAGGTGCAAGGAATCTCGATCATGAAAACTCAAGACGTGTGGTGCAAATCGGCAATCGCTCTGGCATTGATCCTCTCCCTCGGCCTCGCCGGTTGCAGCAGTGGCGGTGGCGGCCATAAAAGCAGTTCCGGGAGTTCTTCTCCCGCCAGCAGCGCAGGAACCGATGGCTCCGGCGGCACGGGTGCCACTGATGGGACCGGCGGCGGCACCGCTGGAACGGGTGGGACCGGTGGCACTGGCGGTACCGGTGGCACAGACGGCACTGCAGGCACTGGCGGTACGGGCGGAACGGGAGGCACCAATCCAACCAACCCGACTAATCCGACCAACCCGACGGATCCAACCAATCCAACGAACCCGACTGATCCAACCAACCCGACCAATCCAACTACTCCGTCACTGGTAACCACCACCCTGGTGCAGGATGTGGGCAAAACCGTCAGCGGCGTCGGCGATGGCGTCGGTCAGATTGGCGACTCCTTGAGCACCGTGCCTGTAGTCGGTGGCGTAGTGCAGAGCGCGGCGAACACCACCGGCAACGTTGTCACCACGCTAGGCGATGGCATTGCCAATGGCGTCGGCAAACTGGCGACCGACCCTAAAGGCCTGACCACCACCGTGGCCTCGGTCGGCGGAGTTGTTACCGATGTCGGCAACGGCGTGTCCGACCTCAGCGGCAAACTGGCAACCGCCACCGGCAGCGTTCCCGTGGTCGGCGGCGTGGTCACCAAAGTGGCACCATTGCTCGACGGCGTTGGCGAGAAAGTCACCATGCTCGGCGATACCCTCGACACCACGCTGACCAATGGCCCAACCAGCCAATTGACCAATAAAGTCGGCGCCAGCCTGGTCCCGGTGATCGCCATGGTTGAAAGCACCACCGGCAAACTCGGCGCTACCACCGGCCTCGGTGATCCGCTCAAAGGCGTGATTTCGCAAGTCGGCGGCACCGTGAACGGTTTGGGCGGCAAGGTCACCGCTGCTGGCAATGGCAACGCCGTGACCAACACCCTCGGCGGTGCCGTGAGCAACGTCGGCACAGCGGTTGGCAAGGCGGGTGGGCTGGTGTCCAACGGCACCGGCTCAGGAACTGGTGGCGGTATCGGCGGTGGACTGGGTGGCGGCCTCGGCGGCACGGGTCTGTTGCAAACCGTGGGCGGCGCCGTGGTTAACGTCGGCACAGGCTTGAACGCTGGCAATACCAACGGCGTGGTCAGTGCCGGTGGCGTTGCCGCAGGCGGACTGGGTAACACCGTCGCTTCGCTGAACACCGTGCTCGGCGGTTCGGGCTCACCGATTACTGCAACGACTTCGCCACTGGCCACTGTCGGCGCCACCGTCGGTGCAGGTCTGAATCCGGTCACCAGCGCCGTCACCAACGTGACCCAGCAAGTCGGCGCCGCTACTGGTCTCGGCTCGCCAGTCGCCGCGCTCACAGGTCAAGTCGGCGGTGCGGTCAGCAATCTGGGTGGCGCGATTGCCGCCACCAACAACCCGGTCACCACAGCCGTCGGAGGTCTGGTCAACAACGTCGGTGGTACCGTTGCAGCGGTTGGCGGCCTGGTCAACGGCGGCACCGGAACCGCAACCGGCGGCGGCACCACGGGCGGTCTGGGCGGAGTACTCGGTGGCCTGACCGGCGCCCTGGGAGGCAACAAACGCTAAATTGCACCTGGCCGATTCGACGGCCTCACATACAGCGCCTACGCTTGGTTGAGGGCGGAAGATTCCCACGAGTCTTCCGCTTTTTTCTTAGGAGAACCCAGCCCTGTGCTGTGATCTGACCATGGAGTGTCCTATGCGCGTTATGGCATCCCTGCTGTGCCTCAGTCTCAGTTCCGCCGCCCTCGCCGACACCCTCCCCAGCTTTCTCAACAGCAACGAAACCATCCGTAATCTGCCCGTGCCGAATTTGCCGGCCGACGCCTATCGCCCGGCTGCCGCGCCGTTGCAGGTGCCAGACCCCGGCGCAACTGCCGCGCAACCGTTGATGATGAGCACCAAGGTCAATCTCAAAACCGTGCAGATCGAGGGCGGCACGATCTATCCGCTGAACGAGTTGGCCGACAATTACAAACCACTGATCGGCCACGAAACCAGCCTCGCCGAGCTGATCGAAGCGACGCGCAACATCACCCGGCGCTATCAGCAGGACGGCTACCTGCTGTCCTACGCCTTTTTACCGCAACAGAACTTCGACGACGGCGTCGCCCGCGTCGTACTGGTCGAAGGTTACGTGCGGGATGTGCAGATGCAGGGTGATGTCGGCAGGGTCAAAGGCCTGCTCGACAAACTGGCGGCGAAAATTCAGGCCGAGCGGCCGCTGACCCGCAAGACGTTCGAGCGCTATACCACGTTGATGACGCGCGTCCCCGGCGTGACGATCCAGGCACAAGTACCGCCGCCGGGTACCACCGATGGCGCCACAACGCTGGTCGCGCAAGCCAGCCGCAAACCATTCACCAGCACGCTGAGCACCACTGAAGACAACCGCAACGGCACGCAAGCTTTACTCGGCGTGAGCAGCAATTCGCAGACGTCCATGGGCGAGCAATTGAGCCTCAGCGGTCTGTTTCCGCCGGGTGACGACAAAGAACATTACTACCGCCTCGACTACAGCCAGTTCCTCGATAGCGAAGGTACGCAACTGGCCCTTTCCGCCTCCCGCTACCGTGCCGACCCCGGCACCAATGTGCTGCTCGACAATGGCCTGCAACTCAAACCGCATCGGGAGAACGACCGTTATTCGATCGGCTTCACCCTCCCCCTGATCGCGGCTTCCAACGAACTGCTGACCGCCGGATCGCGGCTGTACGCGGTCAATGACAAGACTCGCTACAACGTTATCGGTTACCCGCTGAGCGTCGAAGAACGCACCGACATCCGCGCCCTCGCTTTCGAGAGCGATTGGCGCAAGGCCGATGCCCAGCAATTGCGGATTCTCAGCGGTGGCGTGTACCAAGGCCTGGACAGCATGGGCGCGAAGACCAACAACAACGCCATCGACCTCGACTTCTTCCGGGTGCGCCTGTCCGGCGTGCAGAGCGACAAGTTCTTCGACAACTGGCAAGGCGTGCTGTCGGCCGCGTTGTACTGGAGCGACGACACCCTCCCCGACAGCGAACGCGCAGTGTTCGGCGGGCAGAATTTCGGGCGCGGTTATCCCGATGATCAGGCGTCGGGCGACAAGGGCTGGGGTGTGGCTTACGAGGTCAACTACAGTTTCAATCGCGACGGCAACTGGGTGCGCATCCTGCAACCGTACGTGGTGCTCGATCGTTCGCGCAGTTGGTTCAATGAATTGCCGGTGCAGGCCAACAACTTGTCGTCGGCGGCGGTGGGTTTGAGATTCGGCGACGCCAAGTACTACAACATTGCGCTGGAAGCGGCGAAGGCGATGTCGGATGAAGCGCTGGACACTTTCAATCGGCGGACGCGTTACAGCATCAGCTTCAGTTATCAGTTGTAGGGTGTCAGATAAATCTGTTGAGCTGACAGACCGCCATCGCTGGCAAGCCAGCTCCCACAGGTTGGAACGTATTCCAAATGTGGGAGCTGGCTTGCCAGCGATGAACGATCACGCGGTTATCTGATGGATCAGAACGCGTAACGCACCTTCGCCGTAAAGCCATCGGAATCAAATCCGCTGGCCGTCACGTAGTTGTAGGCACCGCCGACACTCCACGCGCCCATCCGGTAGTTCGCGCCCAAGCCCAGTTCATAGCTGTCACGCACTGGCGTGGTGCCGTGGCTGGTGAACGAATCGCCGCCCTGTACAAACGAAGACTGCGTGGACACCTTGTCGCCAATCACGTCGTGCCAGGCCATCAGTTTCGCTTCAGGCTCAAGACTGCCTGCGCCGACTGCAAACGCAGCAGCCAGACGCGCGCCCATGCCCAACTCACCGACTTCGTAACGCTGGCTGCCGACATTCAGCGAGGCGGCGCTGCCTTTCTCGCGATACGCATCCATGCCCACGTTGGCGTAACGTGCGCCGACTTGCGGCTCCAGCACGACATCCGGCATCAGACGCAGGCTGTAACCGGCCAGGGCACTGACGCCAAACACATCACTGTCGTAATCACCCTTGGCGCGGGTGCCGGCGATGTAGCGCTTGGACTCGTTGTCGTTCCAGCCGTACATCAACGAGGTGTCGACGAACCAGTTGTCATGCACCCAGTTGCCGTAGACCGTCAGCGCGTGACCGGTGACTTTGGTCTTGCTGCCCAGGTCGGATTTCACGTCGGTATCGAGGTAGCTGTAAGCCAGGCCCAGCGTCGTGTCTGCGTTCAACTGGCCATCGGCACCCACGGCAATCCCGTGGCTGTCGGCGTCATAACCCGACACACCGCGGCGCTCGTCCTGATTGGCATCGCTGCTCAGGGCTTGCAGCCACACGTCTTTTTCGCTCGAACCGGTGGTATTGCGCGCGCGGCTGGAGCGTTCGTTGATCACGCCGGAGACCAGCGTCTGGCTGTTGGTGGCGGCGTGCAGCACGCCTCGGCTGACATCCGGGCTGAGGGACTCGGACAGACGCGCCAGTTGCGCATCGGTGCTGGCATTGGCGAAGGTCTGGAACACCGGATCCTGCTCGTCGATGCGTGACATCAGGCTGGTCAAATGTCCTGCCGCCGTTGCAGCGTTGTGGCTGCCACCGGCATCAAGCGTGTTTTCCGTCACCACATCCTGCGACTTGGTGCTGACCAATGCCTTGATGTCGTTGCCTTCGACGCCATAGCTTTTTACATAGAGCAGCGCGGAGGTCGACTCGACGGCGAGGTTTTCCCCACCGACGAGATTGCCCGAACTGATCAAGGTGTATCGGTTGCCGGCGGCGGCGGTGCGGAAATCGCTGGAGCGCGCCTGCAATTGCAGGTGTCCGCCCGGTGCGATGTCGGTGGTGCCGCTGACCGTCAGAATCGGCCGGTTGATATCGGTGTCATTGCCGACCGACATCGCGATATTCGATTCGGCGTCTTCCATGTCCAGATTGCCGATGATCGTGGTGTGAGGCTGCACCAGATTCAACGTGGCCTTTTGAATGGCCACGTAACCGGACTTGATCAGCGAACCATCGAAGTCGACTTCGCCATCGACCGCCATCCCGGACAGGCCGAGCAAATTGCCTTTGACGTCGCCGCCCCACCAGTACAAATAACTGCGCCCATCGTCCACCTGGATGGCAGCCGTTCGGCCTTCGACCAGTCCCCCGCCGAGGGTGATATTGAACGAGCCTTGCGCGGCCGGCTGATTGCTCACATGGATGCCAATGCTTTCGCCGGAAATGGTGCCCATGTTGAAAATGCTGTCGGTACTGTCACTCGCCCTCGGCACAAACGCTGCGCCGTTCAATGACAGCCCTTCTGCGCCATTGCCGGTGGCCTTGATCGTCTTGACGTTGTAGATCGACGCTGATTGCCGGGTGTTTTCCATGTAAATGCCACGGGCATTGTTACCACTGACGATGATGTTGCCACCGAGGTCATTGTTCACACCGTCGCCGATGGTCGTGCCGATCAGCGAAATCCCTGTGGCGTTATTGCCGGTGACGGTGATAGTGCCTCTGTTGAGCAGGTGACGCGTGATCGGCATGTCCTTTAGCGCGATACCGGTCGAATCACCACTGTCGGCCAGACCATTGACGGTGATCGAGCCCTCATGAATGAGGTTCGAACCGAGTCCGACCCAGGAAATACCCGCTGACTTTATATCGATC
Source organism: Pseudomonas sp. NPDC087817 (assembly GCF_044742875.1). Lineage (NCBI taxonomy): Bacteria > Pseudomonadati > Pseudomonadota > Gammaproteobacteria > Pseudomonadales > Pseudomonadaceae > Pseudomonas > Pseudomonas sp. NPDC087817. Next base: position 35,152 of record NZ_JBIUVJ010000020.1, on the reverse strand, counting down.
CCGACACCGTGGGTTGCACCATCAATGGTGATCGCAGCCTTGTTGGTCATCTCGACATTGACCCGCGATCCGGAAAACTGCGCGGCGCTGGTCATGGCCGACGGCGAAGTCTCCACAACGTTTATCGAGCCGACGAGATTGAGGAAGTCATACGTTTTCCTGACGCTGACCAATGGCCCGCCACTCAGATCGTAATTGAGCGTGGCGGCCAACGCAGTCGGGGCGTTGAAAGTGGCAGCAGCAACGGAAAGCGCCAATAACGAGCGGCGCAGGCAAGAAGTGTTCACGCGAGATTCCCTTCCAAAACAGCAAATACGGTTTCAGCAGGGTTCACGCATTCACTTTGGCATCCCTACCGGCCCACCAGTTCATCTGATCCGGGCGCGGCGCAATCTACACGAGCCATCATTTCGACACCATTAAAATGTCAAAGTGATGGCGTCAATTTTTCGATAGCCCACTGCGGCGGCTCCGACGCAGAACGGCCAGGCAACAAGTATTGGGATGGCTGAAAGGGCCTCATCGCTGGCAAGCCAGCTCCCACAGGTTTTGCATCAGGTCTTGAATCAGCGCATGACCTTGCGGGAGCTGGCTTGCCAGCGATGAACGATAACGCGGTAAACCTGCGGATCAGGTCTGCGGATCCACCCGGTCCAGCGCGCGGTTCACCGCCAGTTCGGCAAGCATGACAACCTGCTGGATGCCCAACACCGTGCTGCGCTGCGTGCCGCTCAGTTCATTGGCGAAGTTGCTGGTCGCCGCGCTGGCACTGGCCAGCGATTCGCAAGCGTGGGCGAGCAGGCTTTCGGTGTCGACATTCGGATTGACGAGGAACATCGTGCTGGGTTGGCGGGGTTTGACGGGATTGGGGCAGAGGTAGAAATCGAGGGCGCGTTTGATGGCTTCGCGGTTTCTGGCCTGGTCCTCGGCGCGCAGGATTTCTTCGAGCGGGGTGGTGGTTTCGAGGGGTGGGTCGGGAATCAGTTTGTCCATTGCAACAGTTCTCCACAGTCTTCAGCGCAACCCCTTTGCCATTCTCACGGGGCAAAGAGGTGGCAGCTATATGCGGGGTGAGAATACCGGTTATGGACACCCGGCCAGACCGAAGTCTGCCCGCACACAGCCGCCATGACGCAAACCAACAGCGGATAGCTGGCGGCGATTATGCGTGCACAGATACTGAATGACCATAAGTTGCCGGGTTCTCACACCCCATCGCTGAGAGGTCAGCGACAGCCCAAGACTAGTGAGCCCACGTCCGACGGACAACCTGAAAACCTTGTGGGACAGTTCCTGTAAATCCACACATATTTAAACAACTGATGATGGGGTGACTGGGCGGGCCTCATCGCTGGCAAGTCAGCTCCCACAGGTTTTGCATCAGTCTTGAATCAGCATATGACCTTGTGGGAGCTGGCTTGCCAGCGATGAACGATAACGCGGTAAACCTGCGGATCAGGTCTGCGGGTCCACCCGGTCCAGCGCGCGGTTCACCGCCAGTTCGGCGAGCATGACAACCTGCTGGATGCCCAACACCGTGCTGCGCTGCGTGCCGCTCAGTTCATTGGCGAAGTTGCTGGTCGCCGCGCTGGCACTGGCCAGCGATTCGCAAGCGTGGGCGAGCAGGCTTTCGGTGTCGACACTCGGATTGACGAGGAACATCGTGCTGGGTTGGCGGGGTTTGACGGGATTGGGGCAAAGGTAGAAATCGAGGGCGCGTTTGATGGCTTCGCGGTTTCTGGCCTGGTCCTCGGCGCGCAGGATTTCTTCGAGCGGGGTGGTGGTTTCGAGGGGTGGGTCGGGAATCAGTTTGTCCATGAAAAAGCTCCTGCTTGGCTGTTGGAGCCACCTCCCGATCGTTTCCACACGATAAAAAGGTGGCAGCTGTACGCGGGGTGGAAAACCGATAAGTAGGCAACCGGCCAGACCGAAGTCTGCCCACGCACAGCCGCCGCGACGCAGTTTGCAGACGAACGAAGACGTCGGCAACGATTACGGTGCTGATGCAATGCATCTACTTAGAATTCAGGTTTCCACACCCGATCGCTGAGAGGTCAGCGACCGCCCACGACTAGAGAGCGCACGTCCGACAGACAACCTGAAAACCTTGTGGGACAGTTCCGGTAAATCAACACATATTTAAACAACTGATCATGGGGTGACTGGGCGGGCCTCATCGCGGGCAAGCCCGCTCCCACAGGGGTCGTGTGCAAATTCAAGACTGATGCAAATCCTGTGGCAACTGGCTCCCCAGGTTCATTTGCAGATCCAAGATCTGATGCAAATCCCATGGCAGCTGGCTCCCCAGGTTCATTTGCAGATCCAAGATCTGATGCAAATCCCCTGGCAACTGGCTCCCCAGGTTCATGTGCAAACCCAAGACTGATGCAAATCCTATGGCAACTGGCTCCCCAGGTTCATTTGCATATCCAAGATCTGATGCAAATCCCATGGCAGCTGGCTCCCCAGGTTCATTTGCAGATCCAAGATCTGATGCAAATCCCATGGCAACTGGCTCCCCAGGTTCATGTGCAAACCCAAGACTGATGCAAATCCTGTGGGAGCTGGCTTGCCAGCGATGAACGATGACGCGGTAAACCTGCTGAAAAACTGTCAGCCCCCGCCCCCCGAGCCACTGTCGACCTTGCCGCCCTGCTCCTGATCGAAAAACTGCGGGATCTCGTGCTGATAGCTTTTCAGCCAACGCTGCATGGTCAGTTCACGCTCGGTCGGCGTGGCCGTTTGCACTTTCGGCGAGGCGACTTTGTTGCGGCCCTGCAGTTGCAGCCAGCCTTCGGTTTCCTGTTGCTGGGCCGAGGCCGGGCCGGCGTCGATGGCGTAGCTGGTCAGCGGCAGTGCCAACAAGCCCAGACAAAACATCGCGGTTTTCATCACAGTTCTCCTGACTTGAGCATCGCCGTGACAGCGACGGTGGCGCGACTCGGCGACTTGAGTTTTTCCGCGCGGCTCTGGGCCTCACTGAATTGCGCCGGGCTCAGACCGAGACGGCTGACCAGTTCGGCGGCGCGGGTCCAGTCGTCCTGATAGAGCAACAGCGTGACCAGATTCAGCGCCGCCAGTTGATCGCTCTGCTTAAGCTCCATGGCGGTGAGGAATTCGAAACGGGCGTCTTCGATGCGCAACTGGTTGAGGTAAACCACGCCGAGGTCGTTGCGGATTTTTTCGTCGGTCGGCGCCAACCGTGCCGCACGTTGCAGGTGCGCTTGCGCCTGGCCGTAGTCGGATTTCGCTGCGGCGAGTTGGCCCAGACCATGCTCGGCCTCGGCAGCGAGGCAGGTGCCGAGCAGGCTGCGATACAACGGCTCGGCCTCGCTGCGACCGAGCAGGCGATAGACCTTGGCCTTGCGCAAACGCACATCGGCAAGGTTGTCCGGCAGGCTTTGCAGGTTGGCCAGGCTGGCGTGCAGCTTGCCGTCATTGGCCATGTCATCGGCCAGGTTCAGCGACAGTTGCTGATCGGAACTCAACTTTCCGCAACTGGCGCTGTTGGTCAGCGCCTCCCACGGGTTCTGCCCGGTATTGGCGCAGCCACCGAGCATCAACAAACACATGCCTGCAATCATTGCTTTCATCACCACTCCTTCATGCACCCAACGCTTTCGCCAGGGCAGTGAAGCCCGGGCCGGCGAGGACAATCAATAACGCCGGGAAGAGAAACAGCATCATCACGACGGACATTTTCGCGGACATCTTCGAGATGTATTCCTGCAGACGCGTCAGGCGTCGGTCATCGAGCAATTGCTTGAGCGACAGCAGCGACTTCATCGCGCCGCCGCCCTGATGCAGCAGTTGCTGGAGGATCACGCAGGTGTCGGTGAACTCATCCACCGCCAGCAATTGCGTGGCCTTGTTCAGTTCTTCGCCCAGTTCAAGACCCGAGTCGACACGCGCCAGCACCAGACGCAGCTCCTGAGTCAGCACCGGCAGCAAGGCCTGACCCTCATGGCTGAGGACACGTAATGCCTGCTCCACGGCCATGCCGGATTCGAAGAGGATGCGCAGCAGCGGAATGAATGTGCCGATCTCGGTCGCCAGTTGTTTCTGCCGTCGGGCGACCGCAATCACCAGCAGTCGCTTGGGCAACAGATAGCCGACGCCGAGGGCGAACAACGGCGCGATCCACTGCTTTTCCACGGCCGGGAAAAACACCGATTGCAGCAACACCGTCAGCGCCAGCAGCAATAACGGTGAGCCGATCTGGCAGGCAGCGAACAACGAACGCTGGCGCGCGCTGCGCCAGCCCAGACGGTTGAGCAGGGCCTGGGTTTCATTGTCGAGTTTGACGCTGCGCTGGCCGACCTTGCTGTCGCCGAGCACTTGCAGCAGATTGCCGAAACGGTTTTCCCGCAGCAGGTCGCCCTCCAGTCGACGGCTGACTTGCCGGGTGCGGCGGCGCTGCTCCAACAGGCTGACCAGCAGCAACAGCGCGGCGCCGAGCAACAGCACGGCGCTGATCATCAGGGGCGTGGTCATAGGCTGCGCAGCATCCGCCAGAGTAGAAGACTGCCGATCACCTGCATGCCGAACGCCGTGGCCAGCATTCGCTGCCCGGACGGGTCGTGCCACATGGCGACCAGATAAATCGGATTGGCCATCAGGAAGTACCCGGCCATGATGATCGGCAACAAACCCAGCACCCAGGCCGTGAGACGGGTTTCACCGGTCATGGCGCGTAATTGGCGGGAGGCCTGATCACGCTCGCGGATCATCTTGATGAGGTTTTCCAGCAACTCGCTGGCGTTGCCGCCGTAGCGATGATTGACCTTGAGACCGAGGGCAAACAGGCGAAACTCATCACGCTCGTACAGCTCGGCCAGATCCGACGCGGCGTCCGGCAGGCTCACGCCCAACTGCACGTTACGCTGGACCCGGCCCATGGCGTCTTTGAGCGGATATTCGCTGGCCTCGATGCCACCCAGCACCGCATCGGCGAGGGTGCGCCCGGACTTCAAACTGCGCACGGTGTGATCGAGCAATTGCGGCAGTTGCTCGATCATGCGCCGCAACCGGCGCTGGTAGCGCCAACTGACATACACGCGCAATGCCAGCGGTGGCAGCACGAGCAGCACCAGCAGACCGATCCACCCCGCCAAGGCAAAACCGATGAGCACCGCGAAACCCCAGAGCAGCAGCCAGACACCGATGCGCTCGGTCGGCCGGCCCAGTCCGGCGCGCAAAAAGGCGCGCTCAAGACCGGCCCAGCGCGGCGAATCCGCGGTCAGTTGGGGTTGCCCCTGATTAAGCCGATCAAGCACCCGCTCGGCACCGCCCTGACGCCAGCCGGTGTAAAACATCCGCAACGACAGCCCGAGCAAGGCCAGACAAATCACGATCAGCAACAGTGGTTTGAGCATGCCGTAGCCCTCAATGCGCGAGCGCCGGTTCGCGGCGCAACTTGTCGCCCGCCGGATTGACCGCCTCGCGGAGGAAGCCGAAGCCGGTGCGCCGATCAAGGCGAAACAGGGTGTTGGTGACGTAGACGTCGTCACGCACGCCGACCACCTCCACCACTTCGCTGACGCAGCGGCGCCCGTCGGGCATGCGCGTCAGTTGAATCACCACATCCAGCGCGGCGCAGATCATCTGGCGCAAGGTGCGTTCGGCGATGGTGCGCCCGGTCAGGCCGACCAGGGTTTCCAGACGCAGCAAGGCATCCTGGGCATTGTTGGCGTGCACGGTGCTCATCGAGCCGTCGTGGCCGGTGTTCATCGCGGTGAGCACGTCGACCACTTCGACGCCGCGAATCTCGCCGAGGATGATCCGGTCGGGGCGCATGCGCAGGGCGTTGCGAATCAGGTCGCTGGCCTTCACCTCGCCGTGGCCTTCGGCGTTCGGCGGGCGGGTTTCCAGACGCACGACGTGGGGATGGCCGAGCTGCAATTCGGCGACGTCTTCGATGGTCACCAAACGTTCGTGGGGATTGATCAACTGGCTGAGGATGTTCAGCAACGTGGTTTTGCCGGTGCCGGTGCCGCCGCTGATGAGGATGTTGCAGCGCTTGCCCACAGCCTCTTCGATGAAGTCATAGATCGCCTGATCGATGGTTTGCATCGCCATCAGGTCGGTGCTCTTGAGCATGTCTTTGCGAAATTTCCGGATCGACAGACACGGTCCGTCGAGGGCAATCGGCGGGATGATCGCGTTGACCCGGCTGCCATCGGGCAGGCGCGCATCGACCATCGGCGACGACTCGTCGAGACGCCGCCCCAGCGGCGCGAGAATGCGTTGCATGACCCGCTCGACGTGATGCGCATCGATAAAGCGCAAGTCGCTCATATGCAGCACGCCATCGCGTTCGATGAACACCCGGTGCGGGCCGTTGACCAGAATCTCGGTCACCGCGTTGTCGCGCAGCAGCACTTCCAGCGGTCCGAAACCGGTCAGCTCATCGACGATTTCTTCGGCCAGACGCTCCATTTCATAACGGGAAATCGCCAGGTGCAGGCGCGCGATGTATTCGGCGACCTTGTCGATGACAAATTGCGACAGCACCTGCCGCGAGCCCTCCAGCAGGTTTTTCCCGGACTCTTCGATGGCGTCGATGATGTAGCGGTGCAGCACCAGTTTCAGGCCATCGTGATCGGTGTTGCCGGAGGCATGGCGCTGCGGCCCGCCGAACAGTTGTTCGCCGTTCATGAGGTGCCTCGCAAGCGGTTGAACCAGTTGGCCTTGGGTTTGGCCAGGCCTTCGGAGCGTTTCGCCAAGCGTTCGCCAAGGGTGCGCAGGCTTTGGCTGATGGCCTCACGCGGGGCCAGTTCGAACAGGGTCACGCCTTGGTTTTTTGCGTTGAGACGGATCTCCGGGCTGAACGCGAGTACCGCGATCACCTCCAGGCCGAAGGTCTTGCCGAGGGTCTCGGAGTCCGGCGCAACGTTGCGCAGGTAGCGATCCACCAGCAGCCGGCCGTGGTCGAGTTTCATGCCTTTTTCACGCCACAGATTGAGCACCGCGAGGTTGCGCCGGCAGTCGAGCACATTCTGGTCGGTGTACCACAACAGCTTGTCGCAATGGCTGACGAAGGTGCGCAACGCCTCACTGTCGGGCTGGCCGGTAAGGTTGACGACGATGTGCTGGAAGTGTTGGCGCAGGGCACTGAGCAACATGTACAACTCGGCGGCGCTGGTGCGCTCCAGCGGTTCGTCGCCAGGCGCGTAGGCGAGAATGCGCAGGCCGGCCTCGGCACTGGTGAAGGCGCTGTCGATCAGGGTCGCATCGAGCCGCCGCAAGTGGCGCAGCGCATCGCCAAAATGGAACGAACTCTCAAGCCCGAGCAAGGCCAGGCTGTCACCGCGCGGCAAACCCAGATCAAGCAACAGGGTTTGCTGGCCGCTCTTCTGCACCACCAGCGCCATGTGGTTGGCGAGCAGCGCGCCGTCGGCGTTGCTTTGCACGCCGTAGAGCACGGTCAAGCCACCGAGCTGGGCGTTCGGCGTCACCGCCGGCAGGCGTTTGCTCAGGCGCCGCACCAGCCCGGCGACTTCGCTGGAGCGTGAACCGTAGGCGACAAAATCCCGCGCCCCGGCACGCATCGCGTTGAGCACCAACTGATTGTCCATGCCGTCACCGAGGGCGACGATGGCGAGCATCGGTTTGGCTTCCAGCACGCCTTCGATCAGGGCGCTCTGGGCCACCAGATGATCGCGATCGAGCCCGACGAAGACCAGGCTGGCAAAGGTCACGTCAACCAGCGCCAGCAACTCGTCAAGGCTGCCGCCCCCGGCGCTGACCACTTGCCCGAGCGGCGCCAGGGCACCTTGCAACCACTCAAGATCGGTGTCGTTGCGGGTGATGGCGAGGAAGGTCTGACTGAGGCTCTGGCTCATTGCGATAACCCGCTGCGTTTATCGAAGTTGCCGTTTTCGAGGAAGTACAGGCGATACCAGTTCGGGTCGTAGTTGCGCAGTTTTTCACCCGGCAGCGAAGGCAACGGTGCGTTGACGGCCAGCGGTTGAACCAGATGCGGGGTGACGATCATCAGCAGCTCGCGCTCCTCTCGGTTGATCGAGGAGTTACGGAAAAAAGCGCCGAGCACCGGTATGTCGCCCAAGCCGGGAAACTTGTTCACCTGTGAAGCGTTTTGCGTGCTGATCAAACCGCTGATCACAAAACTCTCGCCATCGGCCAGCGAGATGCTGGTGTCGGTGCGGCGGATGGTGAAGGCCGGCACTTTGGTGCCGCCGATGGTCACGCCGTTGTTGTAATCCAGCTCGCTGACTTCGGGTGCCACTTTCAGGGCGATACGGTCACTGCTGACCACCGTCGGCGTCAGGGTCAGGCGGATGCCGAATTCCTTGTATTCGATGGAGTAACTGTTGCTATTGGCGCTGGGCACCGGGATCGGGATTTCACCACCGGCGAGGAAACTTGCGCTCTGCCCGCTCAACGCCACCAGACTCGGGCGCGCCAGGGTGTAGGCGAAACCGCTGCCTTCCAGTGCGTTGACGATGCCGAGGAATTTGCTGCTGCCGCCGCCCCAGACGATGTTGAACATGTCGTTGGCCAGCGGGATGCTCGGCACTGCGATGCGCGGGTCGATATTGTTCAGCGGCACGACGCCGGGCGTGACCCCGGTGTTGGGCACCGTGCCCGGTCCACCGAAGAGGAAATTGTTCGAGCCTTTGCCGTAGATCGAGGTGCCGGCCTCTTTGAGTTTGGTGCGGCTGACTTCGACGAAGCGAATGTCGGTCTGCACTTGCGAGGGCAGATTCGGGTCGTCGGAGGCCGGCAATGAGACCGCCTTCATCGCCGCACTCGCCTTGCCTTGTACGAACACCATGCTCTGGCGCGGGGCACTGGCGCAGGCGCTCCAGATCATCAGTGTGGTGGCGCCGGGCGCAACGCCGGTGAGCAGGATGCCTTGATCGCCGGTCACGCGCACATCGGCGATTTTCGGATCGCCCACCGCCACCCGGGTGATTGCCACGGGCGATTGCAACGCCTGTTGCAGGCCTTCGCCGACTTCCAGTGTCGCTGGCAACGGACCGAGGGCGGCGCAGTTGCTCGCGGCGGCGACGGCCGTGCCGATCGAGGCGACGCTCAGCAGCGAGGCGCGGAACAAGCCGTTGAACAGGGGCGTAAAGCGTGTGCGCATGTAAAGGCGTCCTTGCTCGAATCAGGGAGTGGGTTGAGCGTTTTCGGCACCGCGGATGACTTCCACGGTGGGTTTTCGCGCCGTCGGTTGTCCGGCCACAGCGAGTGGTTTTGGCGGTGCCGCCAGGGACAACTGGCTGAACTCGAGCAGGTCGCGACGCGGCGTGTCGAGCCGGGTGGCGACATCGTTTTCGCCGGCCCAGTATTTCGCCAGCTGTTGCTCATCGGCGCTGCGCACCGCCAGGCGCAACACCCCGGCACCGGAGGCCAGCATCAAACGGTTGAGCAAAGGCTCAGGCACGGCCAGCACCACGCTGCGCGCGGCCATGCGTTGCTGTTCCTGTTTCAATCGTTCGTCGTCACTGCGCGCGGGGCTGCTTGGCTGGCCGTCGTTGGTCAGGCCGCTCTGGCTGCCGACTACGAGCACTCGCACCGCCGGAACCACCAGTTGTGCCGAGGCCTGTGGATTGCTTTCGTCCTTGCGCAGAAACAGCAGCACATCGACGTAATCGCCGGGCGCCAATTGCCCGCCGACATTGATCACTTCATCCACCGCCACGGCCAGTGCGCGCTCACCGGGACGAATCATCCGTGCCAGTTGGCTGCCCGACTCGAAGCTCTCTTCATTCAACCAGCTGCCGGCGCACAAGGGCCGCCACGGCGTGCGGCCAATGACTTGATCAACGTTGCCCAGACTGCCGGCGGGCGCGGTGCGCAGTTTTTCCACGGCAACGTCAGCCGCGGTGATTTTCACGAAAGGGGCGATGTCGCGCAGCAGCACAACGACGGGTTGGCGTGTGGGGTCTTCCACGGGTTCGGCCTTGGCGGCGGGCGGTACGACCGGCACCACGGCAGGTGCAGCGACCGGTTCGGCCACTGATGGCCGGCTCAATGTCAGCCCCCAATATCCGGCAATGATGGCGCCCACCAGAAACAACCCGGCCAGACCCAAAGTGACGCGACTGTTCATGACGGCTCTCCCTTTCCCGCTGCGCTTTGTCTCTCTTGCAGTGACCCGTGACGTTCAACGAGATAACTTCGCAATCAGGCAGCTATGAACAAGTAACTATTTCGCTATTTGACGGTAGCGCAGCCCGAACAAAACGCCATTACGAAGGCGGAAATATCCAACGAAAGTAGAGGCCTGAAGCGCCAAATGTCGTTTTATGCCGTGAATCGGCCCCCTACTACTTTAGGGTTAATCCGTTCTTACAGTTGTAGGCTCGAGAAATGCCGACAATGCTGATGCTGGCACAGGGAAATCATGTTGCGAACGCGCAACACCTAGCGTGCTCAAGGAGAATTCTCATGTCGTATTCCCTCATTGTTCAAAAGATCAAATCCGAAATCGCGTTCTTCAAAGGCCTGGCAAAAGACACCGAAGGCGCCTCCGCCATCGAGTACGCGCTGGTGGTCGGTCTGGTGGCGCTGGTGATTGCCGCATTTGGTAACGGCATCGGTACGCAGGTCACCGCGATTCTGACCGCTATCCAGACTGCGCTGACTCCAACACCCTGATCGGGCCGATAACTTGTCAATGCAGCCATTGGGTTCTACCGTCAGCACTCAGTCCATTGCAGGTGTTGCCTATGAACTCCTCACACACTCCACGCCAGCAGTTGCTCCTCGTCGACGATGAGGAGGACGCACTGCTGGAGCTTGCGGAGTTGCTGGAGGGCGAAGGCTTCACCTGTCACACCGCGACGTCGGTAAAACTCGCCCTTCATCACCTCACCCGCCATCCCGATATCGCGTTGGTGATCACCGATCTGCGCATGCCGGAAGAAAGCGGCATGTCGCTGATCAAGCGCCTGCGTGAGCACACCTCGCGCCAGCATCTGCCGGTGATCGTCACCTCCGGGCACGCGGACATGGAGGACGTCAGCGACATGCTGCGCTTGCAGGTGCTGGATCTGTTCCGTAAGCCGATCTATCACGTGCGCTTGCTGGAAACCCTGGACAATCTGTTTCCCAAACCCAAGGTCAGCAGCGTTCGCGGGGTATGACCCCGTTGAGTGCGGGGGTCAGTTGAAGTCAGTGCGCGGTCACCCGTTGCCGTCCCGAGTTGCCAGGTGACAACGCCAGGGCCAATTGGGTGCGGTTGTGCATATGCGTCAGTCGCAGCACTTGCGAGACATAGAGCTTTACCGTGTTCTCGGTAATGCCCAATTCACAGGCGATCTGATAGTTGGTCTGGCCCTTGCCCACCAACCTTGCGACGTCGAGCTGACGTGGCGACAGCTGATTGAAAATCGCCGGTATCTCCACGCCTTCCAGCTCAGCCGACGTGTCGTCACTTGCAGGCGCGGGGCCACGGCGAACTTTGTCGAGGTCCTGGTAGAGATCGTCGATCGACTCGGAGAGGTATTGCAGCTTCTGATTCAGATGGCCCAATTGCAGGGTTTTCTGCCGTTCCTGCAATGCCACTTCCTGGCGTTGCAGACCTTCGAGCAGTTCGTCCAGATCAATCGGTTTCTGGTAGTAGTCTGCGATCCCGGCGCGCAAGGCTTTGATCACGTCCTGTTTGTCGGCGCGACCGGTGAGCATGATGGCTTCGAACACGCGATGCTTGCCCGCCAGCCGTTGCAGTTCCTGCACCAGTTGAATGCCGTCCATGTCCGGCATATGCAGGTCACACAGGACCAGGCCGATGGCGGGGTCTTCGACGAATTGTTCGATCGCCTGCTTGCTCGATTCGCAAGGCACGCAACGGTAGCTGCTGCTTTCGATGAATTCGCAGAGTTCCTCGACAATCAGCGGCTGATCGTCGACCACCAGCACCTTTACCGCAGACGTAAGCTTGTTCACTTGCCACTCCATGCCCAGGCCAAAGGCTGACCGTTCCTGTACTGACAGCACGAGGCTGTATAACGTTGATTTGAAAGTAGACGCACTTTCCGACTATGTACATAGCAGTAGTGGCATGCGGCGACTAATGGATCCAAAGCAAAGTCAGGACTGTTCCGATCAGCACGAACGGTGCAAATGGCAGCTTTTTTGACTTGTATGGCCCTAGATATCGAAGACGTTCTCTAAGCCCTTGACTCATATGCAGCCAGAGTTTTGGCACCAGCAGGATCCACAGGGCGCTGGACAGCGCTGCACCGATGAACGCGCCGAGCAGCAGCGTACCGTCCGTCGCAAGCGCCAAGGCTGTCATTAATTTCACATCGCCGGCGCCAAAACGTTTCAGGATATAACCAGGAACAGAAAGCACCACGGCCAGCAGCACTGCCCAGCCTGCTTGCGCCATGTCGGCGCCGAGCCAGGTGTGACCGGTGATCAACAAGTACCCCAGCGCCAACCCGCCCACCCCCAGGGTCAGGCCGTTGCCGATATGCCGCTGGCGGGCATCCTGCGCCGCACAGAGTGTCAGCCAGATCAGTAGGACAAAGCTGTGCATGCGGTAAAAAGCGTCCGTTTTGGCCGAATGATTCTATGCTGATATTACGTAGTGATTGTCAGGGTAGACGCACTCATGAAATCCGGCCTCCCCCGCAAGCAAAAAGGCGCTGTCGCCATCGAATTCGCCTTGGTGTTCATCGTCTTTTTTGCCGTGTTTTATGGCTTGGTCAGCTACAGCCTGCCGCTGCTGCTGATGCAGTCGTTCAATGAATCGACGGCCGAAGCCGTGCGCCGCAGCGTGGCACTTGATCCGGCCACCGCCAATTACCCCGCCGCCGTCACGGCCACTGCCAGAACCGAGCTGGCCCGGCAATTGGCATGGCTGCCCGGCGCCTTGAACTTCAACGCCGCCTCGGACAGCACCATCACCTATACCGGCGGCGTGCTGACCGTGACCATCAACTATCCCACCAGCAAATTGAATCAGGCACTGCCGTTTCTGGTGTTGCCGGGCATCGGTTCGGTACCGCGCCTGCCCGCGACGCTACGCGCCTCGTCGAGCCTGCAATTTTGAGTTCCGGTGAAAAGCTGTTCGGTCGCCTGCTCAATCGACACCCTGAACCGGTCCAGCCGCCGGACAACCCTGTGGTGCCGAGCGTCGGCCTGCAACTGCATCTGGATGGCGATGGCCAGGTCCTTCATCTGAGCGGGCCGCTGCGCCATGTACTCGCGCAGCGGATGTCCACCAGCCATCCCGCGCCGTTGCTGGAGTATGTGTTGCCACACAGCAGCCTCGCGCTGGAGGGGCGACCCGCCGATTGGCAAGGCCAGTTGCTCGACCTGGATTTTTTCAGCCTGGCCGGTCCGCCGCTGCATTTGCGCGGCTGGGTGCAGGCGCAAGGTGACGGCTGGTTGCTGCAATTGCTCGACATCGGCGACCTGCTCGGCGAACGGCGGCAGACCCGCAGTCGCGAGCAATGCCAGTTGTTGGCCACGCAGGTTCGCGATCAGTTGCGCCTGGGCAGCCTCGCCCGCTTGCCCGAGGTACTGGGCGAACAGTTGCAACGCCTGAGTCAGCATTTGCACATCCCTTGTCTGGCGGTGGCACTGCTCGATGAGCAAGGCCAGGGCTGGCAGGTTCATCAGCATTACGCCGCATTGCAGGCACCGCAGATATGGCGTGATCAGCAGCGCCTGGGCACTGGCCTCGACAGTCTCAACGGCGCCTTGCCGCAACGTTTGCTGGCCAGCGAACAACCGCGCCTGAGCGCGCTGTTCGGCCCGCACGCAGGTTTCGCCGTGCCCTACCGCGACGCTCAAGGTGTCGCGGCGTGGTTGCTCTGCGCCAGTTATAACGCGCAGCAACAGGCACCGGACCTGAACGATCACGACTGGTTGCTGTTGGCCGCTGCCGTGGCCGCGCCTTTACTGGAGCGCCTGCGCGAGCATCGCCATCACCAGCAACTGGAACGCCTTGACGTGCTGCAAGCGCTGCTCGGCACCGGTTGGTGGGAGGTCAGCAGCGACAACGCCGAAGTCCAACTGGCCCCGGCGCTGGCCGCCAGTCTGGGTTTGCCAGCGGAGCGGCTACCGATTCAGGACTGGTTCACTCAGGTGCATCCCGCCGACCGCGATGAGCTGCGCAGCCATCTGCAAGCCTTGCAGGACGAAGGCACGCCACTGGAATTATGTGTACGCCTGCAACCCAGTGATCGGCCGTTGCCTTTGTGGTATCGCTTGCAGGGTCGCTCGCTGGGCATAGGTGCCGAGCGCCGCTTGGTGGGCTTCATGCTCGACATCAGCGACATCAAGAATCAGCAGCAACAGGCTGCCGCCGCCCACGCGCGGCTGGACAATCTGATCGCCAGTGCCCCTGCCGTGATCTATGTGCAGCGCTATGTCGAAGGCGCGCTGCAACCGACGTTTTTCAGCGCCAGCCTGCAACCGTTGCTCGGCTGGAATCTCGCTGATTGCGACAACGGACGGCTGGTCGAACACGTCCATCCCGAAGACCGCCCGCGCTATTTCGAACGCACACGCCAGTTGCTGCGCGAAGGTTCGGTGAGCACGCGCTATCGCGTGCTCGACCGTCAGGGCAATGCGCATTGGCTGCTCGACGAAGCCAAGCTGCTGCGCGACGATCTCGGCCTGCCCGTGGAAGCGGTGGGACTGTGGCTGGACGTCACCGAAGCGACCCTCGCCGCCGAACAGGTCAAGGCCAGCGAAGAGCGTTACCGGATTCTGGTGGAAGACTCGCCGGCGATGATTTGCCGCTACCGCCCGGACCTGACGCTGACCTTCGGCAACCGGCCTTTGGCGACGTATCTGGAATGCCTGCCCGAGCAATTGCCCGGCGTGAATCTGGGCGGCTGGATGTCCGACGAACAGCGCGAAGCCTTCATCCAGCGCTTGGCGCAATTGACCCCGGAACAGCCGGTGAGCAGCGCCGAAATCAATTTGCGCCTGCCCGGTCGCGAGCACGCGTGGTGGGTCTGGTCGGATCGTGGGGTGTTTGATGAGCAAGGTCGCCTGATCGAGGTGCAAGCGGTGGGACGCGACAACACCGAGGTAAGGCGCTCCCAGCAGCAGCTGACGCAAAGCGCAAAAATGGCCACCCTCGGCGAAATGGCCACCGGTCTCGCCCACGAAATCAACCAGCCGCTGAACGTGATGCGCATGGCCATCGTCAATGTGCTCAAGCGTCTGGGCAACGGCGATGTGCAGATCGACTATTTGACCGACAAGCTCAATCGCATCGACGCGCAAGTGCAACGGGCGGCACGGGTGGTGGATCACATGCGCGTGTTCGGCCGCCGCTCGGAAATCGAACAGCATCCGTTCAACCCCCTCGATGCCATTGAAGGCACGCTGTCGCTGCTGTCGGAAGGCTTGCGTGGCAAAGGTGTCGAGTTGCGGGTCAACGAGGCGGAGTTTCAGGTTCAGGTGCGCGGCTATGTCGATCAACTCGAACAAGTGCTGATCAATCTGATGGTCAATGCGCGCGATGCCTTGCTCGGCAAGCGCGAGGCGAATCGCGACTTCCAGCCGTGGATCGCCGTGCGTGCCGAGAGCGATGAGCACGTGGTGCGGTTGTGGGTCGAGGACAACGGCGGCGGCATTGATCCGCGTCTGCTGGAGCGCATTTTCGAGCCGTTCTTCACCACCAAACCGGTCGGCGTCGGCACCGGTCTGGGCTTGTCGGTGAGTTACGGCATCATCGACAACATGGGCGGACGCCTGAGTGTGCGCAATGGCGACGAAGGTGCTCAGTTCTGTATCGAGCTGCCGATCGCGTTCAACGATTAAATCACCAGGGTCGGCTGGCCGGGCGGTCGACAACTGAGGTTGGCGCCGACATCGACCTTGTTCAGAGTGATGCCAAGGTTGGCGAGCAAACTGTCGAGAATCGGGTCAAGCACCGGGCTGAGCAAGTTGTCGATGACCACGCCCAGCGTGTTGTTGACGCCAGCCAGGACATCCGCAGTGGTGGTGAGCAAACCGCCCAGCAGGCTCGAACCGGTGGGTTTGTAGGCTTGCACCTGAACCCCGCTCAACGTGCCTTTCAGGCTATTGACCACGCCTTGTGTACCGAAGCTGTAGTTCAGCGGCGGTTGCTTGATTTCCGGTGGCTGGTTGTAGGTGTGGATGTTCTGGGTACTGGCAACCGAGGTGTCCACCATCACGCCGAGACCGCCACCGTAAAACGGCTTGCGCGAGTTGGGATCGCAAGTGGCCGAGCCCAGACCCAGCAGTGGAATGGTGCAGGTGATGACGCCGACATCGATCAACGCCAGCGGCTGCACCGTGACGTCTGCCGAGGATGAAAACGCATTGGTCGCGTCGATCTTGCCGACCTTGAGTTTGACCAGTGAGGAGTTGGTCTGGGTGGTCAGGCTTTTGGTCGCATCGCTCAAGCAGTTGTAATCGGTGACATGGCTGTCGGCGGCCGAAGCTTCCAGGAGAATGTCGATGCTCGACGTCGGCAGAATCTTCAGGTCCGTGCGCTGACAGGTGCCACCGAGCGTGCAAAACAACGAGTTCAGCGTACCGGCAATGTTCAGGTGCAACAGGTTGTTCAGTGTGTCCGTCAATCCGCCCACCAGCGGCGTACTGACGATGGCGCTGGCCAGCCCGGCGACGCCGGACAGCACCGGCAGGTTCAGCGAGATCAACGTGCGTACCTGCGCGGTTTTCACGTAAATCCGGTTGGCCCCCATGGGGTCGGCCTTGGCCAGCATCGGGTTGCCCACGGCCGACAATTGCGGCGGCTGAATGACTTTGACTTTGACCGAGCCATTGACCAGCCCCGGAATGCTCAACGGCACCGTCGCGCTCAGCGCGTTCTGACTGTTGGCCACCTGCACGACGGCCTCAAGCAACTGGAACACTTGCAGATTGGCATTGAGCGCGGCAGACGTGGCACCGGTCTGCAACTGCAGCAATTTGCCCAGCGCCACTTCAGTGCTGCCGACCACGGCCTTCAACCCGAGCAGGCCGTTGACCGCGACACTGGTGGTGGTGCCACCCTTGGTCAGCACGGTGATGGCGGTGTCGATCAGTTGGCCGATCTGGATGTTCTTGCTCAACAGTTGGGTGTAGTTGCCGGCATCGACATTGACATCGAGCGCCAGTTGATTGAGGTAACTGAGCAGGTTGATATTGGCGTCCAGCAGCCCCTGCCAGCCAGCAACGCTGAGGTTGAGGCTGCCACCGAGCATGCCCCCCCACACCGTGTTGAGCAGCGCCGACTTGCTCGCATCGACGGTGGCCAGCGTGGTGCCGATGGTCAATTGCGCCTGCGGCGGCAGAATCGAGGAGGCGCCGACGGCGGTGGCGCCCAGGCGAGTGGTGGGCGAAACGCTGCCCGGCGAAAACAACCCGTACAGCGCCGCAGCCACACTGCTGGGCACGACCCGGGTGGCGACCACGCTGATGGCTTCTTTCTTGCTGGCATCGGCGGCGAAGGCGCGCAGGTTGTTGGCACCGGTTTGCACGGTACCGCAGGTCACGACAAGGGTCGTCCCCTGGCCCACGGTAAAACTGTTGCGCGCCGCACTGGCGGTGGCGTAAGCGTTGGCGCTGGCACCTGACAGGCAATCGCCACCGCGCGATACCGCCTCCAGCGCGGCAACATCAACCACCCGCTGCAAGCGGCGTTGCTCCATGTACAAACGGCCGCTGTCGACCACCAGGACCATGCACACCAAGGCCAGGCCCAGGGTCAGCGCCGCCATCAGACCGATCGCCCCGCGCTGCCGGGCCGGGCCGTTGAATTGCGAACGAGGCGACATCGCGCACTCCTTTGCCGGCGCACTGCCGAGCGCTACCTCCATTGGTGGATTTGAGTGTAGACGGCGCTGGATAAGACTGCTGGCAACAAGCCAGTCCCTTGCTAATGGAATGCTGACTTTAGTCAACCAATGAACCTGTGGGAGCGGGCTTGCCCGCGATAACGGTGGGTCAGACACATCAGTGCTGGATGTGCCGCCGTCATCGCGGGCAAGCCCACTCCCACAGGGTTCGAGTTGATGTTAAGGGCAGTTAACGCGGTGGGTAGTTGGAGAGGATGCGGGCGACTGTCTCGCGAATGGCATTGCTGCGATCCTCCGGATTCGGTTTGCTGGCCAGCATCTGCTCATCGCTGCCGCGCCGCACCAGTTTGCCGTCCTTGCCGTCGAGCAAGTCGATCTGGATGGTCGCGACCTTGTAGGTGATGTTGCGCGTTTCGTTGTACATCGGCGCGCCCCAGTAGCCGTTCCACGGGCCACCCCAACCGCCGCCGTAGTTGGTCGTCACTTGCTGCTGACGATCCTCGACGATCAGGTAGGTCTGCACGCTCAAATCACCTTTGCCGCCCGCGGCGGCAGGGCGCAAGCCACGCTGATCGAGTTGATCGCTGACGGCCTGGCGGATGCGCTGTTCGGTCAGGTCGCTCTTGATCCGTGGATCGTCGGGGCGATATTGCAGGGCGGGGTCTTTCCAGCTCCAGCTGCGATAGGCGGCAAAGTCGCGGCTGGCATCAAAGTCATGGTTGACCTGGTTCGCGGCGCAGGCACTGAGAAGCGCGGCCATGGCCAGTAAAGCGAGACGGCGGAACATGGTTGTTCTCCACTTGAAGACATGAACCTGCAGGAGCTTCCCGACTGCCGGAAGCTAACTGGGAGGATACGCCGACATGGCCTTTTCGACAGCCTCGCGAATCGCATCGGTGCGATCGATCTGGCTGCCCTTGTTCGCGGTTTCGGCACTGGCGCTCCACACCGGTTGCCCGGTGCCGGCGTCGAACAGGTCGACCCGCACCACCACAACCTGCTCCTGATACGTTCGTACGATCGGCACGCTGTTGTACATGCCGTAACCGCGACCGTAACGATCATAGCCGCCGTACCCGCCGTAGCCGTAATCGTCCTGGACCTGACGCAAGCGGGTTTCCAGACGCAGGTTGGCTGTGACGAACAGGTCTGCCGGGCGATTGTCGTGCAGAGGACGCAAGCCGCGTTGATCCAGCGCATTGCTCACCGCTTCGGCCACTTGCGCCGAATCCGCCCAGGCCGTGCCCGGCGGCAACTGCCCGTTGAGCCAGGCCCAACTGCGGTAACGCCCATAATCGCGCGGTGGCGCCGGGTAAGCGCTGCGATCAAAGGTGTTGGACGCTTGCGGTGGCGCTGGCGGCAGGGGCCGCGACTGCGCCACGTAGGGGTTGCTGCCCTGGCAGGCGGCCAACCCCAGACAGATCAGCAATAACCCCGCTTGTGCTTTCATTTCGCGCTCCGATCAGATCGGCCGGCAGATCCAGTGCAAGTAACGCCCAAGCCCGGCGAAGCCTGGGTGACGACGGTGAGCGAGCTCCATCTCGAGTAAATCCACGAGTTCGGCGCGGGCCTGGAATTCCACCGGCATGTAGTCGTGGAAAACCCGTATCCCGCTCTGGCTTTCGACCTGCCACAGGCCGTCGAGTTGCGTTGCCAGTTCCCTCGGATCGAGAGGTTGCTGCGGAGTCAGGCTCTGCTTTTCGCCGGCCATGTCGTTCTTGCGCATCTTCTTGAAATGGCCCTTGAGCAGATTTCGGTAAATCAGCGCATCGCGGTTGTAGAACGCCAGCGACAACCAGCCACCGGGCTTGGTCAGTTGGTGCAGCACGGGCAGGATCGCGTGGGGTTCGGCCAGCCATTCCAGCACCGCATGGCAGATCACCAGGTCATACGGTTCGGTGAGCTGCCCGAGCAGTTCCTGCCACGGCGCCTGAATGAACGTCGCGGCCTGCCCCGCCTCGGCGAAGCGCTGGCGGGCGCCTTCGAGCATCGGCTCGGCCGGCTCGGTAAAGGTCACGTCATGCCCGCGTTCGGCCAGCCACAGCGACATGTGGCCCAGACCTCCGCCGATGTCGAGAACACGCAACGGACGATCCGGCAGCGCTTCGGCGAGGTCGGCCTGCAATACCGCGAGGCGAATCGCGCCTTTGGCGCCGCCGTAGATTTTTTCGGCGAAGCGGGTCGCCAACTGATCGAAATGCCGGTCGCTCATCAGCTGAACCGCCGTTCGCTGTCAGCGAGCTTGCTGCGCACCACTTCATTCATGTCCAGCCCCAACTCGCTGCACAGCAGCAACAGATACAGGACGATGTCGCCGACTTCCTGCCCGGCGTGGGCGAGTTTGTCCGCCGGCAACTGGCGCGACTGGTCTTCCGTCAGCCATTGGAAGATCTCCACCAGCTCAGACATTTCGACGCTGGCGGCCATGGCGAGGTTTTTCGGGCTGTGAAATTGCCGCCAGTCATTGCGGTCGCGAATGGCGTGCAGGCGTTCGGTCAGTTCAACAAGGTTCATCGGGCTCTCCTGAAGGCGTATAGCTTCGGGGGGATGTCCACCAAAGGCAAGCAGCGCAGGTGATCTAGTGTGGGAGCGAGCCTGCTCGCGAATGCGCTGTGTCATCAACCATTGATGTCACTGACACAACGCCTTCGCGAGCAGGCTCACTCCCACAGAGATTGAGTAAACCCACTATCATGCAGGGAACTCGGCCACCTGCGTTGTGGCCCAAGGCTCAGCTCTTTCATCAGGATGCACACATGCAGGTAGAAAGCTTTTTCGAATGGCTCGGCCAGGCGCTCGGTTCGGTCATCCGCTTTATCGTTGATGGCCTCAGTGGCCTGTTCAACATACTGAGCAATGCCGGTGGCAACTTTGTCGACGGGCTGGCCAAGACGCTGGGGATGGACACGTCGATCATCAGCATCATCGCGCTGATCGTCGGGTTGATGCTGCTGTGGTCGGCGATTCGCGCGTTCATGAATGCGTCGATCATTGCCGGGATTATCTGGTTGCTGCTGGGGTTGTGGTTGCTGAGCTGGATTATTCATTAACACCACCGCCCCCCTGTGGGAGCGAGCCTGCTCGCGAATGGCCGGCACCCCCGAGATCTACGCCGACGGACACATCGCCTTCGCGAGCAGGCTCGCTCCCACATTGGATCGCATGAATCGCTACAATCCCGCTCCCCCAAGGAGCCCGCATGTCCACTCTGATTGCCGACTGGCGCGACCGCCCGACCCATCGCAAGGTCTGGGCGCTTGCCGCGCCGATGATCCTCTCCAATATTTCCGTGCCGCTGGTGGCGCTGGTCGACAGCACCGTCATCGGCCATTTGCCGCACGCCCATCAACTCGGCGCGGTGGCAGTTGGCGCCAGCCTGTACACCTTTCTCGCCTGGGCCATGGGTTTTCTGCGCATGGGCACTACCGGCTTCGCGGCTCAGGCCGCCGGGCGCAGCGACGGCGCGGCGTTGCGGCAGATCCTGTTGCAAGGGTTGCTGCTGGCGATGGGCCTGGCGCTGGTCCTCGGCACCCTGGGCGTTCCGCTGAGCGGTGTCGCGCTGCACTTCATGCAGCCATCGGCGGAGCTTGATCAACTTACTCGCGACTTCTTCCACACCCGGCTGTTTGGCCTGCCGGCAGCGCTGGCCAGTTATGCATTGGTCGGCTGGTTCCTCGGCACCCAGAACGCCCGGGCGCCGCTGGCGATTCTGCTGACCACCAACCTGATCAACATCGCCCTCAATCTGTGGTTCGTCATCGGTCTGGACTGGGGCGTGGTCGGTTCGGCACGGGCCTCGGTGATTGCCGAGTGGTGCGGTGCCCTGCTCGGCTTGTTGCTGACGCGCAAGGCGCTGCGCGCCTATCCCGGGCACATCGTCTGGGCCGCACTCAAGCTGTGGCAGAGCTGGCGTCCACTGCTGGCGGTCAATCGCGACATTTTCATTCGCAGCCTGGCGCTGCAATCGGTATTTTTCCTGATCACGGTGCAAGGCGCGCGACTCGGCGACGCAACAGTCGCCGCCAACGCCCTGTTGCTCAACGGTTTGCTGTTGACGGCCCATGCGCTGGACGGTCTGGCCCACGCGGTCGAGGCATTGTGCGGCCACGCCATCGGCGCTCGTGATCGCCTCGCCTTGCGTCGCTCGCTGGTGGTTGCCGGAGGCTGGTCGCTGATCGCCAGCCTCGGTTTTGCCCTGCTGTTCCTGCTGGCCGGGCACTTGTTCATCGAAATGCAGACCGATATCCAAAGCGTGCGCGACACCGCGTTCATTTATCTGCCGTACCTCGCCGTGCTGCCATTGATTGCGGTCTGGAGCTATTTGCTCGACGGCTTGTTCATCGGCGCCACCCGTGCCCGGGAAATGCGCAACGGCATGCTCATGACGGTGGTTTTGCTCGTGCCGTTCGCCTGGGCACTGCAAGGTCTGGGCAATCACGGCCTGTGGATAACGTTCCTGTTGTTCATGGTGCTGCGCAGCCTGACCCTCGGTGCGCAGGCCTGGTGGCTCAAGCGGAACGACGGCTGGTTCAATGGCGGCGCTCACTGAGTCGGCGTGTGCTCGATGAACCCGACCACTTGATCGAGCACCGGCGCCAGTCGTCGCAACGGTCGCGACAGCGTTGCGACCAAGGTGATGTGACTGGGCCGCGAATAGTACAGATCCTGCACCGGCACCCCGGCTTCGCGCAGTTTGCGCGCCAGACCGCCGGTGTTGCGTGTCGGGTTGACCAGGTCATCCTTGCTCGCCGCGATCAGCAGGGCGGGTGGCGCGCCGCGACTGACATGATTGATTGGCTGCGATTGCGGCGGTGAGTCCGGCCAGAAAAACACCGGACGCACCTCGGGATTCTTGATTGGCAGAAAATCGTAGGGCCCGGCCAGGCCGATCCAGCCGCTGAGATCCTTCGGTGACATGCCCACCGCACCGAGCAAGCTGCCATCGAGCGCCAGCATCGCCGCGTTGTAGCCACCCGAACTGTGCCCCATCAGATACAAGCGCTGCGGATTGCCGGAAAACTCGCCAATGTGCGCCCGGGTCCAGGCCACCGCTCGCGCGCCATCCTCAAGAAACAGGGGATAACGCACCTGCGGAAACAACCGATAATCCGCCACGACCGCGACGATGCCGCGAGACGCCAGCGCCTCGCCGACAAAGCCGTAGTCTTCGCGCGCACCGCTGTTCCAGCTGCCACCGTAGAAAAACACCACCACCGGCGCATCCGCCAGCGCCCGACGTGGCACGTACACATCGAGTTTCTGCCGAGGATCGTCGCCATAAGCAATGCCGGTGGTTTTCTCGAACGTGCTGTCCGGGGTCAAGGCATTGAGCAGTTTCACCGGCGAACAGGCGCTCAGCGCCAATAGCACAACAGCGCCGATCAACGCGCCAAACCTTTGCCGAAAAAAAGCTCTCATAGGCGCCAAACCTCATGTCAAACCGGACCATCGCGCCATTGGCGCCGAACATGCTCAAGCCGCTCCTGCTGGGTCAAGCCCTCGGGTGGCGGCACCAATACGGCACGCGGATGCAGCAAGCGTAGCCACAACCAGCCATCGAGCACGGTGCGGTCGCTGAAGCCCAGCGCCAGCCCCTGTTGAACATGGGAGGCCATCGTTATGTAGTCGGTTCCCAGCGATTGGCACCACCGCCAGATGTGCTGTTCCAGCAGGCACGTTTGCAGATGTTCGCGTTGACGCCGGGTGAGGCTTTCTTCGATGTTCAAGGGTTCGACCACCAGCCCCGGATTGCGCAACTGCTGCCAGCCCTGACTGCCGATTGCACGGTCGGCCCAGGTGCCGCCGAACCAGCGCAACTGGCGGATCGGCCCGAGCCAGCGGCTCAATTCGCCGGCATCGCAGGCGTCGAAAAAATAGCTCGCGGTCTGGCGGTTGTAGTAGCTGAGCAAGGCCCGATGATTCAATCCGAACGAGACCGTGAGCATGCGCTGCAAGTGACTCAGCAACACCTGCGCAGGCACGTCGCTGCTGAGCAACAGCCCACGCCAGGTGTCCGGATCGCTGTGACACAAGGCTGACAACGCGGAGCTGTCGCACAGGTCGACCAATACCGGGCCATGTTCGCTGACCGGCTCGAATTCGGTTCCCTCGAACAGCCAGAAGCGCCGTATTCCGGGAAACGCCTGGCGTAACACCGTCAGCGCCCGCGCAGCATCCGGGCTGTCGAGCAGCAGCCATTGCGCCATAGGCTCAAGCGCCGCGCCGCTCATGTTGCGCCGCTCTGTTCAAGCGAAGCCATCAACCGACAACTGCACACGGCCTCTGCGCAGTGGCTGAAACTGCCGCCGCCCGGGATCAGGCACAACAGCAACAACGGTTCGCCAGACGCCAGCAACTGCTGCAACCCTTCACTCACCAATTTGTCCGGCAGCGGCAACGGAGGATCATCGGTGATCTGCGCGACGGCCATCGGCGGTTGTAAGACGCCGCTGATCATCGGCTGATCCGGGTCACCTTCAAAGAAGCTCACCACCACCTCGACCCCATCACCCAGTGCCGCCAACGGCGCCTCGGCCAAGGACGGCGCGAGCGGCAGCCAACAGTGACTTGGCGCCGCACCCTCGCCCTGATAGAGCCAGTCGAACTGCACCGCCACCGGCCGCAAACGGTCGGGCTGCGGTTCGTCGACCGTCACCACCCAGGCCCGTTGCAGGCTATGCATGCGCAGCCGTGACGCTGCCGCAACCGCCGCCGGCGACAGCTGCGCAGCGGCAAACAGCCGGTTGGCATAAGGCAGATCGAGGGACGGATCAGCGCAATGTTCAATACGGGTCAACAACCACTGACGATTGCACTCAGCGAAAGGATGGCCGACCAATCGCAGCCAGTGACCGCTGCGCAACGTGGTCAGATCGCTGCGCCCTTCGGCTCGTTGCGCCTGCCGCGAATCCGCCTGCAAAATTTCTTCAAATTGCCAGTGATGCACGGTGGGAGCGACGCGATGGCCGTCATCTACGTCCTGATACAGCGCAGCGCCTGCCAATGGCAACTGCGCCTGATCGTCGCCGAACACCAGGCAATGCCGGTCGCGCCCGTGCTCGAAGAAATAGTGAATCCGCGCCTGCGCACACAGACGTTGCAACAGTTGCAGATCCGATTCACGGTATTGCGTGCAGAACGTGCGGGCCGGGTAGTCGCCGTGCAGCTCGAAGCGTCGCTGAGCGCCGACAATCCCATGCTCCCTGAGCACTTGCTCGATGATCTGCGGCACCGAACGGCCACTAAAGATGCGTTGACTGATGCGCAGATCGAGGCAACCGAGTTTGGGCCCCAGACGAATCCGGCACAACCTCGAACCGAGCCCGTGTTCATGCTGGACAAGGCTCTGCAATTGCCCGTGCACGCCCTCCCCTGACGGTCCGAAACACAAATACGCGAAACGGTAAAGCAGACCGGCGAGATCCAGTTGCGGATCGTCGATCAACACATCGATTTCGAACGCAAAGGGTTCGCTGATGGCTTCGCTACCGGTAAAGGCCAAGACTTCGAAAGGGTCGGACAGGCCCGCTACATCGAGACGAAACGACGACTCGCAGACTGGATCGAACATAGGCGGATCTCTACAGGAGGGGCGGTCGGGGATTCTCGCCGAGAGCCATGGCCGAGTAGAGAGCTGAAGTACAACTTAGGAAATGACCTACGCGAAAAGCAGACCGGATGACTTTGCTGGCGGGGATAGCCAAGCATTTCGCGAAGATTTTGGGATATATCCCACCGGGTCATCCGAATTTTCCACAGCTTTCGGGAAAATTTCAGACAACCCGGCAAGATAGCAACCTGGCCTCAGGAAGACAGGTAGGAGGAGCGGGTCAGGCCCAGACGCAAGGCATCGAGAAATTGCGTGCGCTCGCTGGCACTGATGCGGGCACTGGCGCATTTGTCGCGGTAGTGAGTCATCAGTTCTTCCGGCGACAAGTGCACGTAACGCAGCATGTCTTCGATGGTGTCGTGGGTCTCGATGCCGGCGTGGTACACGCTGCCATCGGCGTTCTGATAGATGTTCA
>NZ_JBIUVJ010000020.1:0-9350 GCF_044742875.1 Pseudomonas sp. NPDC087817 | reverse complement strand
TCGTGGGTCTCGAGGCCGGCGCGGTCCCCCCCCCCAACCCCGCTCGGCGCGCGCGTCACCGAGTCGGTGTCACCGAACAGGTTGTGCATGTCGCCGAGGATTTCCTGATAGGCGCCGACCAGGAACACGCCCAGCAGGTAGTCTTCGCCTTCGTTCAGACCGTGCACCGGCAGACTGGTCTCGATGCTCTGCTCGTCGACGTACTGGTTGATCTTCCCGTCGGAGTCGCAAGTCAGATCCTGCAGCACCGCGCGGCGCAGCGGTTCTTCGTCGAGACGGTGCAGGGGGATGATCGGCAGCACCTGATCGATCGCCCAGGTGTCCGGCAGGCTCTGGAATACCGAGAAGTTGCAGATGTACTTGTCGGCCAGTTTGTCGTTGAGCTCGTCGAGCACCTGACGGTGCGAACGCTGACGCGCCTTCAACGAGTTGTGCAGGCGACGGCACACGGCGAAGTAGCACTGCTCGGCCAGGGCTTTCTCGGCCAGGGTCAGTTTGCCGTCGGCGTACTGTGCGGCCACGTCGCTCATGTAGTGGGTGGCGCGCCAGTAGGTTTCGGTGACCATTTCAATGTCGGTCGGCCCCAGCAGGTCAACCAGCCACTGCACGGTTTCCGGCAGGTTTTCCTTGTTTTCGATCAGCGGGATTTCGTCGTTGTGTTTCTCGACGTCAGTCACCTGCACCACCAGCATCGCGTGGTGGGCGGTCAGTGAGCGGCCGCTTTCGGAGAAAATGTGCGGATGCGGCAGGCTCTGCGCGTCGCAGAATTCCTTGAGCATGCCCACAACGACACCGGCGTAATCGTCCATGTCGTAGTTGATCGAACTGGCGTTGCGCGAGTGCGTGCCGTCGTAGTCGACGCCCAGACCGCCACCGACGTCGATGTGATCAACCGGCAGACCAAGGTTGCGCAGCTCGCCGTAGTAGCGGATCGCCTCCTTGAAGCCGTGCTGATAGTCAGCCAGGTTGGCGATTTGCGAACCCATATGGAAGTGCAGCAGGCGAATGCCCTGATCCAGACCGGCAGCGCGGAAGCGCTCGACTACCGACAGCAACTGCGCCGCCGACAGACCGAACTTGGATTTTTCGCCACCGGTGTCCGCCCATTTCGACGATGCCAGTGACGACAGACGTACGCGCAGACCAACCTGCGGCTTGACCTTCAGCGAGGCGGCTTCTTCGATCACCAGACCGACTTCGGATTCTTTCTCGATCACGATGAACACGTTGTGGCCAAGCTTCTGGCCCATCAGCGCCAGACGGATGAACTCGCGGTCCTTGTAACCGTTGCAGACGATGGTGCCGCCCTTCGGTGCCAGTGCCAGTACGGCCAGCAACTCAGGCTTGGAGCCGGCTTCCAGACCGATGGAAACGTCCTGGGTAGCGATGATGTTCTCGATCACCGCTTCTTGCTGGTTGACCTTGATCGGGTACAGAGCGGTGTACTTGCTCTGGTATTCAAGACGCTCGATGTTCGAATCGAATGCACCGGTCAACTGGCGAACACGGTCTTGCAGGATGTCAGGGAAACGAACCAGCAACGGCAACGACAAACCGCTTTTGCGCAGTTGGTCGACTTGCTCGAACAGGTCGATAGGCGAGCTGCTCGGGCCGTTCGGACGAACTTCGACGCGACCGGCGTCATTGATCGCGAAATACCCGGCCCCCCAATGGCGAATCCCGTAAACACTGCGGCTGTCCGCAACTGTCCATTGGCTGCCATCGTCTTTGCGTGTGCGTCGTACGGACATCGAAGTCCCCTATAAAGAAGTCATAGTGCGTCGCCTGACGTTCAGGCCGGCGCAGTCTAAAGAATGAAAATGACGGTTCGTCAGCGCGGTGGTAGACCGCGCTGACTGCGTGGAGTTTAGAAACCGGTCATGAACAGGCTCTGTGAAAACCATGGAGACGACGCCGGAGCCGAAGATATTCAGAGCCGGATCAAGCCGCAGGTGGTTTTCACAGAGGCTGCTAGCCGCCGGACTTCTTCGCTTTGAAACCGTGCTTGATCAGTTCTGCCAAGAGTAGCTCGACATGATCGCCCTGGATTTCGATGATCCCGTCTTTCAACGCGCCGCCGGTGCCGCAACGCTTCTTCAACGTTGTCGCCAACTCTTTGAGCGCGTCTTCGGCCAGTGGCACGCCGGTGATGGTGGTCACCGTCTTGCCGCCACGGCCCTTGCTCTCGCGACGCACGCGGGCAATGCCGTCGCCGGCCGGGATCACGGTTTGTTTGCAGATACAGGCGTCCACCGGTTTACTGCATTCCGGGCAATGACGACCTGCGTCGGTGGAAAATACCAGGCCACCTAAGGCGGCGAAGGATGCGGCTTTTTTGGCCACCGGCAATCCTCTTGGGAGGACAAAGACTGATCGCGACCTTGGGCAAGGTCATCGACCGCGAAGCCCCACTCAGGCAGGGGCAGCGCTACTGCACCGGTTCTTCAATAAAAGCAGGCCGGTGCAGCTTGAAAAGGTCGCGCAGTGTAACGGCAAAAAACCTAAATGCTAAGTGCCAATCGGCGCCAATTTATGTGTTCTTTGCGACGTCGCTTTGCTGAGCCTTGAGATAGCGCTTCAACGCTGCCAGAGAGTCCGGGCAGTAAGGCTTTTGCTCGATTTCCAGCAGCACTTGTTCGACCGGAATGAAGCGCGCTTCCAGCACTTCTTCCGGCTGCAGTTTCAACGGACCGTCCCAGACTGCGGAAAATGCCGAGCACCACAGGCGATTGCCGGTGTCCTCGAAGTAGAAATGGTCGTGAGCGGTGAGCGCTACACCACTCACACCCAGCTCTTCTTCCAGCTCACGGGCTGCCGATTCGGCGTAAGTCTCGTTCGCCTGGACCATGCCGCCCGCCGCCACGTCCCAGTACCCCGGATAAATCGCCTTGCTCAAGGTGCGCCGGTGCACGCACAGCTCACCGGCGGAATTGAACAGCATGATGTAGGTCCCACGGCCAATCAGCCCGCGCGCGCGCAAATCGGCCCGTACCAAGGCGCCGAGCAGGTTGTCCTGCTCGTCGACCCAGGCGATCTGTTCGGCATCGGAGGCGGCGCGGTGGGCCGCCTCTTTGGCGCTATCGACCATGGCTCAGCCCTGATTGAGCAGTTGGCGCAGATCGATCACTGCGGCGTTGGCTCGGGAAATATAGTTGGCCATGACCAGCGAGTGGTTGGCCAGCACACCGAAGCCGCTGCCATTGAGGATCATCGGGCTCCAGACCGGCTCTTGCGAAGCTTCGAGTTCACGGATGATCTGACGCACGCTGACCGTGGCGTTCTTCTTCGCCAGCACATCGGCGAAGTCGACTTCGATGGCACGCAGCAAGTGCGACAGTGCCCAGGCCTGACCGCGTGCTTCGTAGAACACGTTGTCGATCTGCATCCACGGGGTCTCGACGACTTCTTCATCAACCTGCGGCACTTCGCCGACTGCCGGGACTTCGGTTTTCAGCGCGGTGTTGAGTTTGACGCGACCGACGCTGGCCGAAAGACGTTGCGACAGCGAACCAAGACGGGTACCGACGTCGCCCAGCCAGTTGTTGAGGTTGTCGGCGCGCGCATAGAACAGCGCGTTTTTCTGGGTTGGATCAGACAGACGAGCCTGATAGCGGCTGAGGGAATTGATGCCTTCCTGATATTCCGACTCGCTGGACGGCAGGATCCAGCTCTTGTTGTCGAAGTTGAAGCGCGGTTCGGCCTTGGCCAGATCGGCATCTTCCGCCGACTGCGATTGCGAACGGGCGAAATCCTTGCGCAGTGCGCGGGTCAGGTCACGCACCTGCACCAGCACGCCGTATTCCCAGCTCGGCGTGTTGTCCATCCACAGGCCCGGCGGGAAGCGGTCGTTGGAGATGTAGCCGCCCGGCTTGTCGAGCAATGTGCCGGCGACGGTCTTCAAGGTTTCGACCGTGGTGTAACCGACTACCATTTGCTTGCCTTCTTTTTCAGCGGCCGCCTGGGCGTTTTGCGCCACCGGAAACAGCGCCGGCTCCTGGCTCCAGTACCAGCCCAGGCCAATGGTCACCAGCAGATAAATACCGATGAGCGTGGCCAGCGCGCGGCTGAACAGCAGCCCACCGACATAGCTGCGGGTGGCCGACTTGGGCTCGGCGGCACGTTCAGGCGCGCTGCCCGCGCGGTTTTTCCAGTCCAGCATGGCGATATCCTTTCAATCACTTGAGTTCATCGGTTCGACCACAACCATACAACAACGTGCCAAGGCCGGGCACCCGCGCTTAAAGATAAGCAGCAAATCGCGCAGGTCGCTGGTGCATCTGTCAGATCTAAGGGAATCCCTGATGCCACCTCCCCTATGACTCCTTCGCAGCGCATTGATAACCCTCGAAAAGCGCATTCACCACGATGATGTCAGCGGCGCCACAAATTCAGCGGATTGCCGGCCTGCTCGCTGCCATCCCCAATGCGTACGGGGACTTGACCGACGAAGAGGTCAAAAACAAAACCACTCGGTCAGAAACTGAATAGTGACGCATTGCAGATTATTGACGTGCGACACTCGTCTAAGGGAAAAGAGGTGCTAGCATAGAGCCACCAGTCGATCTCAGCATGCACCCTAACTAGTAGTCAGGATATGACCGAGCCAGAAGACCCCAGCCGTGAGCGTCTCAAGCACCACTTTGCCCAGCGGGTAATTCATCAGGCACGTCAGATTCTTGAGATATGGCAGCGCCTGCAACGCAGTGAATGGTCCACCGTCGACCTCGCCGAACTGAGCGAGGCCAACTTGCGCCTGCTGCGTTTTGCCGAGCGTTTCGAACAGCCCGAGCATACCCAGCTCGCGCGCCATATCAGTCAGTCGCTGGAAGCGGTGGACGCCAATCGCGGACGCCTGAGCAGCGGCCTGATCACTGACCTCAATCGCTTGATGCAGCGCCTGTCGCGCACCGGCCTGCGCCATGGCGATCAACTCGACCAGACTTTCTTGCCGCCGTTGCGCAAGCCGATCTACGTGATGTTGCAGGATCACGACCGCGCCGAGCGCCTGGCCAAACAACTGGAGTTTTTCGGTTTGACCGCGCAGGCGCTGGACAGCGTCGCGGCGTTTCGATCCTCGATGGTCGAACGCTTGCCAGCGGCGATCGTCATGGACGTCGACTTCAGCGGCCCCGGCATCGGCCTGAAACTGGCCGCCGAAGCCCAGGTAGGTCTGGACGAACCGCTGCCGCTGCTGTTTTTCAGCCTGCACGAAACCGATACGCCGACACGCCTCGCCGCTGTACGCGCCGGTGGTCAGGAATTCCTCACCGGCACCCTCGAAGCGTCGAGCCTGCTGGAAAAGATCGAAGTCCTCACCTGCGTCGCCCAGTACGAACCCTATAAAGTGCTGATCATCGACGATTCGCGTGCGCAGGCCTTGCACACCGAGCGCCTGCTCAACAGTGCCGGGATCGTCACCCGCACGCTGATCGAACCGATTCAGGCGATGGCGGAGCTGGCGGATTTCCAGCCGGACCTGATCATCCTCGACATGTACATGCCCGCCTGCACCGGCACCGAACTGGCCAAAGTCATCCGCCACAATGACCGCTACGTCAGCGTGCCGATCATTTACCTGTCGGCCGAGGACGATCTGGACAAGCAGCTCGACGCCATGAGCGAGGGCGGCGACGACTTCCTGACCAAACCGATCAAGCCACGGCATCTGATCACGACGGTGCGCAACCGCGCCGCCCGCGCGCGCAATCTCAAGGCGCGCATGGTCCGCGACAGCCTCACGGGGTTGTACAACCACACGCATATCCTGCAATTGCTTGAAGACTGCTCGTTCCGCGCCCGCCGCGAAAACAAGCCGCTGAGCTTTGCCATGCTCGACATCGACCACTTCAAACGGGTCAACGACAGCCACGGCCACCCGATGGGCGACCGCGTGATCAAGAGCCTGGCGCTGTTCCTCAAGCAACGTTTGCGCAAGACCGATTTCATTGGTCGTTACGGCGGCGAAGAGTTCGCCATCGTCATGCCCGACACCGATATCGAGGCGGCGCACAAAGTGCTCGACGAGATCCGCCAGCGCTTCGCCGAAATCCATTACCCGGCACAGCCGCAGGACTTGTGGTGCACTTTCAGCGCTGGCGTGGTGGAAATGCGCGACGACTCTGACAGCCTGATGATGGCCAGCCAGGCCGACGAGGCGCTGTACCGCGCCAAGGGTGCCGGGCGCAATCGGGTGCAGACCGCACGGGACTCACAGCAAAGTGCCACTTTTTCATCGGAATCCACCGATTCGGTCATAACCCTGTAACAGAACCGCAATAAATTCAGGCGCTTACCATTTCTGCCGTTGGTAGCCGTCATGCGCCTGAAGTTGCTCACCAATCTCAACACGCTGCTGCTGGTCGCCGTGTGCCTCGCACTTGGCGCCACGCTGTGGTGGTCGCAAAAAGCCCTGGAACGCCCGTATCTGCTGATGGAGCGTTATCTGGGGCTGTCGCAGCAGTTTCAGAATGAAGTGGCGCGCAACATCGAGGACTACCTTGCCAGCGGCGATGCCCTGCGTCTGAGCAGCGCCAGCCTGGCTATCGACGGCTTGCAGAAAGAACTCGGCGAACTGCCGCCAGCGCTCGCCGATAGCCTGCGCCCGAGCCTGTCGGGGCTTGAAGAATTCAGCAAAACCGACCTGCTCGCCGCCGGCAAACTGGCCGGTGATCCGCAAGCCTTGCTGTTGCAGGCCGAGCGCGAATTGAGTGCCAGCCTCGAGCAGATCAGCACCTATGCCAATGGCAACGCGACGTACCTGACGCCACTGCTCGCCGCTTCGCAGCACTTGGGCAAACTGTCGCTGGCGCGAGACAAACTGGTCAGCAGCGGACGCAGTGAACTGGCCGCCGACGTTGAGCGCGAGGTCAGTAATATCCGCGCGCAGGCGCAAGTGATCGATGCCCTGCCCTTGCTCGGAGTGGTCACCAGCACTGAATCGAGCAGCGATGATTTCGCCGCCATGATGGGAATCGAAAGCACCGAAAAAGCCGTTGCCGAAGATGCCGGCGTGGGCCTCAAACGTGAACTCAACAGCCTGCTTGGCCGCTACCCCGCCGAACTTGCACGCACTCGCGATCAGATCCAGAAACGCGCCGACCTCAGCGCCGCCACCCATCAGAAAATCGCCGCCGTACAGCAGGCCATCGCCGGCCTGGAACCGGTAGTGCGTGCGCAACATGGGCAGATTCAATCAGAAGTGCGACTGATGCAGGGCGTGATGATCGGCCTCATTCTGCTGATCGCGTTGCTGATCGATACCTTGCAGCGCCGGCTCTCGCGCACCCTGACCAATCTGGCGCCGGCACTGTCGACCTGGGCCGAAGGCGATTTCAGTCGCGACATTCATCTGGGCAAGACCAACCGCGAACTGCACGACATCGAAGCCTCGCTGAACCGCTTGCGTGCCTATCTGGTGGATCTGGTCGCAACCATTCGTGGCAATGCCGAGCAAGTGGCGGGCAGCAGCCGGACCCTCGCCGAATTGAGCAACGATCTGCACAGTGGCGCCGAGCATCAGGCTGGCGATACCGCTTTGATTCGCGATTCCCTCGGCGAACTGGAGGCAACCATTCAGCAAGTCGCCGGCGATGCGCGTCAGGCTGCCGATGCCAGCCGTCATGCCGGGTTGGCCGTCGAACACGGCCAAACCGTCATCGGCCAGAGCCTGACCGGCCTGCACGCCCTGGTCGGTGAGGTGCAAGGCAATGCGCAGATGATCGAACATCTGGCCGAGGAGTCGGCGACCATTGGCGGCGTCTTGACGGTGATCCGCTCGATTGCCGACCAGACCAATCTGCTGGCACTCAACGCCGCGATTGAAGCGGCACGGGCCGGGGAAATGGGTCGCGGTTTTGCCGTGGTGGCCGAGGAAGTGCGCTCGCTGGCGCAGCGTACGGCCGGGGCGACGGCGGAGATTCAAACCCTGATTGCCGGCCTGCAAAGCGCCGCCCGGCAATCGGTTGAAGGTATGCGCGCGCAGGTCGAACACGCCGAAGCCACCGCCAATCAGGCGCAAGCGGCTGACGGGGCGCTGGATAAAATCGTCGGTGCGATCCAGACCATTTCCGACACGGCGATCCGCATTGCCGATATCACCGCCCAGCAAAGTGGCGCGGTCAGCGAGATTCGTGATCACAGCGAGCGGATTCATCAGTTGGGTGGGGATAACTTGCTGCGTATCGGCCGTGGGCGCGAACAGGGCGAGAACCTGCTGGTGCTAGGCGGCCAGCTTCATACCGCCGTCCAGGCGTTCCGCGTCTGAAAATCGCTATCGCGAGCAGGCTCACTCCCACATTGAAATACATAACCCTGTGGGAGCGGGCTTGCCCGCGAAGGCGTCGGTCCGTACACCACAAATGACCGGATCAAATCACACGGTCACATATTTTGCGCAAACATCGGCTATCGTGCTGGCTATTGCATAGAACTGGACAGTCACAAAGTCTTTGCGGCATAGTCGCCGGGTTCTGACGACTGCTCATTCATCACAAGGACTACGCAGATGGCAACCCTACTGGTGCTGCACGGCCCCAACCTGAACCTGCTTGGCACCCGC
This sequence comes from Pseudomonas sp. NPDC087817, assembly GCF_044742875.1. Classification (NCBI taxonomy): domain Bacteria; kingdom Pseudomonadati; phylum Pseudomonadota; class Gammaproteobacteria; order Pseudomonadales; family Pseudomonadaceae; genus Pseudomonas; species Pseudomonas sp. NPDC087817. The sequence continues at coordinate 793 of NZ_JBIUVJ010000020.1, read as the reverse complement.
GAACCGGGCACCTATGGGTCGACGACCCTGGCGCAGATCAATCAGGATCTGGAGCGCCGCGCCCGTGAAGCCGGCCATCATCTGCTGTATCTGCAAAGCAATGCCGAGTACGAATTGATCGACCGCATCCACGCCGCACGCGGCGAGGGAGTGGATTTCATCCTGATCAATCCAGCCGCATTTACACATACAAGTGTTGCATTACGTGACGCGTTGCTGGGAGTGAGCATCCCATTCATCGAAGTGCATTTGTCCAACGTGCACAAACGCGAACCTTTCCGCCATCACTCTTACTTCTCCGATGTAGCGGTGGGAGTGATCTGCGGCCTTGGCGCCAGCGGTTACCGACTGGCCCTGGAGGCTGCACTAGAACAGCTTGAAACACAGGCAACGGCTTGAACTACAAGCGTTAAACGCCCCTGACCGACCCTTGGGAGTTGATGATTCATGGATATCCGTAAAGTTAAGAAACTGATCGAATTGCTGGAAGAGTCCGGCATCGACGAGCTCGAGATCAAGGAAGGCGAAGAGTCCGTACGCATCAGCCGTCACAGCAAGACGCCGGCTCAGCAGTACTACGCGCCGGCTCCGATGCAAGCACCGGCCGCTGCACCTGCCGCCGCTGCTGCTCCGGTCGCTGCTGCAGCCCCGGCTGCCGCTGCTGCTCCAGCGCTGAACGGCACTGTTGCCCGTTCGCCGATGGTCGGCACTTTCTACCGTAAATCTTCGCCAACCTCGCCGTCCTTCGTTGAAGTCGGCCAGACCGTGAAGAAAGGCGACACTCTGTGCATCG
>NZ_JBIUVJ010000019.1:82009-84249 GCF_044742875.1 Pseudomonas sp. NPDC087817 | reverse complement strand
GCATCAGCTCATCGACAGTCAGCACAGGGTTGCCGAAGAGTGCCAGGCAACCGTCGAGGACTTCACCGCGGTTGTGCGGCGGAATGTTGGTCGCCATGCCCACGGCGATACCGCTGGAACCGTTGACCAGCAGGTTTGGCACGCGGGTCGGCATGACCGCCGGGATCAGTTCGGTGCCGTCGTAGTTCGGCACCCAGTCCACGGTTTCTTTATGCAGGTCAGCCAGCAGTTCGTGCGCCAGCTTGGTCATGCGCACTTCGGTGTATCGCATGGCCGCAGCGTTGTCGCCGTCGACCGAACCGAAGTTGCCCTGACCGTCGACCAGCAGGTAGCGCAGGGAGAAAGGCTGAGCCATGCGGACGATGGTGTCGTACACCGCGGTATCACCGTGCGGGTGATACTTACCGATCACGTCGCCGACAACACGGGCAGATTTCTTGTACGGCTTGTTGAAGTCGTTGCCCAGCTCGCTCATCGCGAACAGTACGCGACGGTGCACGGGCTTGAGGCCATCGCGCGCATCCGGCAGTGCACGGCCGACGATTACGCTCATCGCGTAGTCGAGATAGGACTGTTTCAGCTCGTCTTCGATATTGACCGGGAGGATTTCTTTGGCCAGTTCGCCCATGAGAAGCCTGATTCCTTTTTCTGGTGAAACTTCGTCATATCCATGTGGGAGCAACGAAGCTCGTCGGGGCAGGCTGAGTGCCATGCACCGACTTACGACAAATCAACAATCTGGAGAGTGGATTTGCGCAGTAAAGACAGCTCCGCGGAGCTGCCTCGGAAAACGCCGGATGTTATCACAAAGGCCGCCACGCACCTATCCCCCAGATGCGCATGGAGCATAGTTAGTTGACCGGTGACAGGCTTAACGGGGACGAGAGAGGCTCAGAGCTTCTTTGAATGCAGAATTGGGGCGTGGATTGCGGATGTTTATTGACTTTTAAGGCCTCATCGCTGGCAAGCCAGCTCCCACAGAATCGGTGGCAAGCACAAAACCTGTGGTAGCTGGATTGCCAGCGACGGCGCCCATGCAGACACCACAGCCAATCAATGCAGGCGTTTGCGGCACATCAACTGGGCCATCTTCGCGGTATCCGGGCGCTCGACAATGCCTTTCTCCGTGACGATTGCATCGATCAGGTCCGCCGGCGTCACATCAAACACCGGATTGAACGCTTCAACATCGGCGCCGACACGTTTGCCGCCGACTTCCAGCAACTCGGCACCGTCACGCTCCTCGATCGGGATGTCATCGCCGCTGGCCAGATTCATGTCGATGGTCGAACTCGGCGCCACCACCATGAAGCGCACACCGTGGTGCATCGCATTGACGGCCAGTTGATAGGTGCCGATCTTGTTCGCCACGTCACCGTTGGCCGTGATCCGATCAGCACCGACGATCACCCAGGTCACGCCTTTGGTCTTCATGATGTGCGCGGCGGCGGAGTCGGCATTCAGAGTGACAGGGATGCCTTCGTTGGCCAGCTCCCACGCCGTCAAGCGCGAGCCCTGCAGCCATGGACGGGTTTCGTCGGCATAAACACGCTCGACCATGCCCTCAAGGAACGCCGCGCGAATCACGCCCAGCGCCGTACCGAAACCACCCGTGGCGAGTGCGCCGGTATTGCAATGGGTCAGGATCGCCTGGGCATTGCCCTGATGCTTACGGATCAGGTCGACGCCCAGCTGCGCCATAGTCAGATTGGCTTCGCGGTCGCTTTCATGAATGGCGATGGCTTCCGCTTCCAGCGCGGCGAGCGGATCGGCATTGTCCTTCAGCCGATCAAGCCGATCGTGCATGCGACCCAGCGCCCAGAACAGGTTGACCGCAGTCGGACGAGAATCGGCCAGCAGTGCGAAATCCTCTTCCAGCGCCGCGTACCAGTCGCCACCTTCGGCAACCCGCGCACGGGCCGCAAGCACAATGCCATAAGCCGCACTGATGCCGATGGCAGGCGCGCCGCGCACCACCATCGAGCGAATCGCTTCAGCCACGCCGGCGGCGCTGGTGTAGGCAATCCAGGTTTCCTCGAACGGCAAAATACGCTGATCCAGCAGGTGGAGCGCGCCATCTCGCCAATCGATGGCCTTCACTTTCTCCGCAGCCAACAGTCGATCGCGCATCCCTCACCCCGCACTCATGAACAAAAGCCGCCGATTATAGCGATCCCCCCGCGAAGACGCTCGGGTATACTTCGCCATCCTTTATAAAAGCACTGGAACCGACCCTCGAT
>NZ_JBIUVJ010000019.1:36981-81999 GCF_044742875.1 Pseudomonas sp. NPDC087817 | reverse complement strand
CTGCCATTGCGCTCGACTTATTATTGCTGCCGACCTGGCTGGTACCCGTCGAACCTGCAGGCGTTGTGCTCAAGGAGCACGGCCTGGGCATCCGCGACGGTCGCATCGTGTTTATCGGCCCGCGCGCCGAAGCGTTGAAATGTAACGCCACGGAAATCCGCGAGCTGCCGGATGTGCTGCTCGCTCCCGGCCTGATCAATGCGCACGGCCACGCGGCGATGACGCTGTTCCGTGGCATGGCCGACGATCTGCCGCTGATGACCTGGCTGGAAAACCACATCTGGCCGGCCGAGGCCAAATGGGTCGATGAAGACTTCGTCCGTGACGGCACCGATCTGGCCATCGCCGAGCAGATCAAGGGCGGCATCACCTGCTTCTCGGACATGTATTTCTTCCCGAAGGTTGCCAGTGAGCGTGTACACAACAGCGGTATCCGTGCACAAATCGCCATTCCGATCCTCGACTTCCCGATTCCCGGCGCCAGCAGCGCCGATGAAGCCATTCGTCAGGGCGTCGAGCTGTTTGGCGACCTCAAGCATCATGAGCGGATCAAGATCACTTTCGGCCCTCATGCACCCTACACCGTCGGCGACGAGAACCTTGAGAAAATCCGCGTGATCGCCGAGGAGCTCGACGCCTCGATTCACATGCACGTCCATGAAACTGCCTTTGAAGTCCAGCAAGCGCTCGAGCAGCGTGGCGAACGGCCGCTGGCCCGCCTCGGCCGACTCGGTTTGCTCGGCCCGCGCTTCCAGGCGGTGCACATGACGCAGATCAGCGATGACGACCTGGCGTTGCTGGTAGAAAGCAACACCAGCGTGATCCATTGCCCGGAATCGAACCTCAAACTGGCCAGCGGTTTCTGCCCGGTGGAGCGTCTGTGGCAGGCTGGGGTGAATGTCGCCGTCGGCACTGATGGTGCAGCGAGCAATAACGACCTCGACCTGCTGGGTGAAACGCGCACCGCCGCACTGCTGGCCAAAGCCGTCGCCGGCTCGGCCACCGCGCTCGATGCCCACCGCGCCCTGCGCATGGCCACTCTCAACGGCGCGCGGGCGCTGGGCATAGAATCGCAGGTCGGCTCGCTGGAAATCGGCAAAGCCGCCGACATCGTCGCCTTCGACCTCTCCGGCCTGGCCCAGCAGCCGGTCTATGACCCGGTTTCGCAGCTTATATATGCCACCGGTCGCGATTGCGTGAAACATCTGTGGGTCGCCGGCAAACAATTGCTCGACGACCGGCGCCTGACGCGTATGGACGAACAACAGCTGGGCGCCACCGCCCGCACCTGGGGCCAGCGCATCAGCGGCCACACCAAATCGTAAACACCGCGGAACACAATCCGCGGCTACAGCCTTTTTCAAGTTTTTCGAGGAATTGAACATGAGCAACGTCGACCACGCCGAAATCGCCAAATTCGAAGCCCTGGCCCATCGCTGGTGGGATCGTGAAAGCGAATTCAAACCGCTACACGACATCAACCCGCTGCGGGTCAACTGGATTGACGAGCGGGTCAATCTGGCTGGCAAGAAGGTCCTCGACGTCGGTTGCGGCGGCGGCATTCTCAGCGAAGCCATGGCCCAGCGCGGCGCCACCGTGATGGGCATCGACATGGGCGAAGCGCCATTGGCGGTGGCGCAACTGCATCAGCTGGAATCCGGCGTCAGTGTCGAATACCGGCAGATCACCGCCGAAGCTTTGGCCGAAGAAATGCCCGAGCAGTTCGACGTAGTAACTTGCCTTGAGATGCTTGAGCACGTGCCCGACCCATCGTCAGTGATCCGCGCCTGCTTCCGCATGGTCAAACCGGGCGGCCAGGTGTTCTTCTCGACCATCAACCGCAACCCGAAGGCGTACCTGTTTGCCATCGTCGGCGCCGAATACATCATGAAGCTGCTGCCGCGCGGCACCCACGACTTCAAGAAATTCATCCGCCCGTCCGAGCTGGGCGCCTGGAGCCGCATGGCCGGCCTGACCGTCAAGGACATCATCGGCCTGACCTACAACCCGCTGACCAAGCACTACAAACTGGCCAACGACGTTGACGTCAACTACATGATCCAGACCCTGCGCGAGGAGTAAGCCGATGGCCATCAGAGCAGTCCTTTTCGACATGGACGGCACCCTGCTCGACACCGCGCCGGACTTCATCGCCATTTGTCAGGCGATGCGCGCGGATCGCGGCTTGCCGCCGATGAACGACAAGCACATCCGCGATGAAATCTCCGGCGGCGCCAAAGCCATGGTCGCGGTGACTTTCTCGATGGACCCGGAATCGCCGGGCTTCGAGCAATTGCGTCTGGAATTCCTCGAACGCTATCTGGTTGGCTGCGCAGTGCACAGCAAGCTGTTCGACGGTATGGGTGAACTGCTGGCCGACATCGAGAAAGCCAATCTGGTTTGGGGCGTGGTGACCAACAAGCCGCTGCGCTTCGCCGAGCCGATCATGCAACAACTGGGGCTGGCCGAGCGCTCGGCGCTGCTGATCTGCCCCGATCACGTGAAAAACAGCAAGCCGGATCCGGAGCCGTTGATTCTTGCCTGCAAGATGCTTGATCTGGATCCGTCGACGGTTCTGTTTGTAGGCGATGATCTACGCGATATCGAGTCGGGCCGCGATGCCGGTACAAAAACGGCAGCGGTGACGTTTGGCTACATTCATCCGGATGACAACCCACGGCACTGGGGTGCGGATGTTGTGGTGGATCATCCGTCGGAGTTGCGCAAGGTGCTCGATAGCGCGCTTTGCAGCTGCTGACCCGACTGTTTGCAGGAGCCGTTTGTGGCGAGGGGATTTATCCCCGATCGATGGCGAAGCCGTCGTTAAACCTGCACGTCAAATCGACCTGAAAGAATGCTGGGCTGCTGCGCAACCCATCGGGGACAAATCCCCTCACCACAAAGGGTGAAGCAGGTCTTCATGAATGGATTGTGAGGTTTTTATGTTCGATTACTCCGCTCGTCCCGAATTGCTCAAGGATCGGGTCATTCTGGTCACCGGTGCCGGGCGCGGCATTGGCGCGGCTGCCGCCAAGACCTACGCCGCGCATGGCGCTACCGTGCTGCTGCTGGGCAAGACTGAAGCGAATCTGACCCAGGTTTACGACGAGATCGAAGCGGCGGGCCATCCGCAACCGGCGGTGATTCCGTTCAACCTCGAAACCGCCCTGCCCCATCAATACGATGAGCTGGCAGCGATGATCGAAAGCGAATTCGGTCATCTTGACGGTCTGCTGCACAACGCCTCGATCATTGGCCCACGCACGCCGATCGAGCAGTTGTCCGGCGAAAACTTCATGCGCGTCATGCAGGTCAACGTCAACGCCATGTTCATGCTCACCAGCACTCTGCTGCCACTGCTCAAGCTGTCGCAGGATGCTTCGGTGGTGTTCACCTCCAGCAGCGTCGGACGCAAGGGTCGGGCCTACTGGGGCGCTTACGGCGTGTCGAAGTTCGCCACCGAAGGCCTGATGCAAACCCTCGCCGATGAAGTCGACGGCGTGGCGCCAGTACGCGCCAACAGCATCAACCCGGGCGGCACTCGCACCAGCATGCGCGCGCAGGCTTATCCGGGAGAAAACCCGCTGAACAATCCGACTCCGGAGGAAATCATGCCGGTCTATCTGTACTTGATGGGCCCGGACAGTACCGGCATCAACGGCCAGGCATTCAACGCACAGTAATGCCATACGTCGCATTTGTTGCCGTGGCGGATTACCGTCGCGGCACGCATTTGCCGCTGCCTGCCGTCACATAACAGTCAAATATCCAGCACAACCTCCTTACCTTTCATATCAAGTCGTTGATTTATAACGGGTTAAATAAAACCGAACCGAATGGCACGACTTTCGCTCTAATTTTCCTCAAAGCATGCCGTGTGAAGGCAATGGGGCAAGGCCTGATTCGATAGCTGACTAATCGTCATCAGGCAGACTAAACTTACGCCAAATGTCCTACGGGACTGATGGATCAGTATGACGCGCAGCCCATAGCCGCTCTCACCCAGCCTGTAAGACAGACTTACTGCTTAGGGGCTCACGCCATATGAAATCACCCTCCCAGACCAATGCAATTGACTTTGACAGTGCCAAATTGCAACGCCTGGGCTTTGGTCAACTGCCTCCCCTTCTGGAGCGACCGACCAGCCTGGCGCAACTGCGCCAGCAAATGAGCCTGCAACTGCAAACCAGTCTTGAACCGCAACGGATCCTCGGTCTGTTCTTCCGCGAAGTACAACGTCTTGTGCCGCTGGATGCCTTGAGCTACGCGCATCAGGGCAGTGACCTGCGCCTGGAATTCGGCGCCCGAGGCCATCATTCGGTCAGCTACAGCTTGAGCCACGAAGGCGAGCACATGGGCGAACTGGTGTTCCGGCGCAATCAACGTTTCAACGAACAGGATCAGGGCAATCTCGAATCGCTGCTGTCGTCGTTGCTGTTTCCGATGCGCAATGCCCTGCTCTATCGCGCCGCGACGCAAAGCGCATTGCGTGATCCGTTGACCGGCGCCGGCAACCGCATCGCCATGGAGCAAACGCTGCAACGCGAGATCGAAATGTCGCGTCGGCATCTGCAACCTTTATCCGTGCTGATGCTCGATATCGACCACTTCAAACGCGTCAATGACAGTCATGGACACAGCGCTGGCGACACCGTGCTCAAAGCCGTGGCCGCATCGATCAAGGGACAGTTGCGCAACGTCGACATGGTGTTTCGCTATGGCGGGGAAGAGTTTCTGATCCTGCTGTCCAACACCAGCCGGGAAGCGGCGGCGATGGTCGGCGAGCGTCTGCGCTATGCGGCGCAGGCGGCGGAGTATTACGCGGATGGGCAACTGATCGAGCTGACGGTCAGCCTCGGTTGCTCGACCCTGCTTCCGGGCGAATCGGTAGAAAGCCTGTTGCGCCGCGCGGACAGTGCGCTATACGTGGCCAAACGCGAAGGACGTAATCGCTTGGCGATGGCGGGCTGAGTCCCTCCAAACACCACAAAACAGTGTGGGAGCGAGCCTGCTCGCGAATGCGATCTGACATTCAACAATGAGTTGACTGACACACCGTTTTCGCGAGCAGGCTCGCTCCCACATTTGGTTTTGCGTTTAGCCGAATATCAGCTCTCGACCACGGCCCTGCGCTCACGACTTACCAGCAAACGCTCCGACGTTTCGAGCTGCATGCAGCGTTCCAGGAACAGGTACATGTAGTCATAGCTCTTGCAGATCGCCTGACGCAGCTCGGCCTGCAAAGCCTTGCTCGGGTTCATGCCCGCCAGGGTGCAGATGATTTCCAGCGCCTCCCACGGATGAGCATCATCGTATTGGGCGTGCATCTTCAGCCACTTCATCGCCCGCTTTCGGTCTTCTTCGGGGAACGCAGCGGCGTAAACCCCGGTAGAACAGACCAGCGCCGACCACTCCCCGGTCGCGCCTTCGATAGCGTAATTGGTCGCGGCGATGGCCACGATCAGCGAATCGGCAGAACTGGTGTGCCAGCACCAATGACTCAGCGCATGCAGTTCGGGCGGCACGTGCTGGGCTTGGAGATCTTCCAGACTGACGCCGTGCGCGCGACTCCAGTGCACCCAGTAATCGGCGTGATTGAGTTCAACGCGGATGTTGCGCATCAACCAGCGCCGCGCCATGTCTTCGCCCGGGTGACGGGCAAATTTGGTTTTGGTGAGATTCTGCGCCATGTACAAGGCAAATTGCTCAACCACCGGCCAGCCCCCGATCAGGTACTGGCGCATGGTTTTGGCGCTGAGCTTGTTATCGCGCATGCGCAGATACAACTCATGTTCGACAACCCGGCGCTTGCTCTCGCTGCAATCCTCGATCAGCTGTTGTGCCCAGCCGGGATAACTTGCAGCTTCCATGAGTGGTCCGGTTCGGTTGAATGTGTCGATCACTGTTCGGCTCCTTTTGATTTGTGATTGTAAGGATCGGCGAGAGATTTCAACGGAACGTGCCAGGCGCTTTGAATAACAGCGGCTGCGGTCTGGCGGGGCGACTTAGCAAACTGTCGCAGGTAAACAATTGCGGGCGTTCAATAACATAACCCTGAGCGTAATCCACACCAATCTCAAGCAATGCCTGCTCGATCTGGGTTGTTTCAACAAACTCGGCAATTGTCTGCTTACCCATGACATGGCCGATGTGATTGATCACTTCGACCATTGCGCGGTTAATCGGGTCGTCCAGCATATCCTTTACGAAACTCCCATCGATCTTCAGGAAGTCTACAGGCAAATGTTTCAGATAAGCGAATGAAGACATTCCGGCACAAAAGTCATCAAGCGAGAAATAGCAGCCCAAGCCTTTGAGTTCATTAATAAATCTGATTGCACTACCCAAGTTTGAAATTGCACTGGTTTCAGTAATTTCAAAACAAATCATTTCAGGCGGAATCGAATAAATAACAAACTGTTCCCGCAGGAAGTGCAAAAACGCGTCATCTCCGATAGTAATGCCTGACAGATTAATCGCACACATTGCTAATGGGCCTTTATGTTCTTGTGCAATACATTGAGCAATAACCTTAAATACGTTTTGCACTACCCAGCGATCCAACTGACTCATCAAACCATAACGTTCGGCGGCCGGAATGAAACTGTCCGGCAGAATCATCCGACCGGCTTCATCGTGCAGACGCAGCAGAATCTCGATGTGCCCACCCTTGCCGTCGCTCGGTTTCAGCGGCGAGATTTCCTGGGCATAGAGGCAGAAGCGGTTCTCTTCCAGCGCCATGTGCAGTCGTTGCACCCAGGCCATTTCGCCGAAGCGCAGCGACAGCTCGGAATCGTCGGCATGGTAGACCTGCACGCGGTTGCGCCCCTTCTCCTTGGCCATGTAGCAGGCCATGTCGGCAGCACGCAGCGAGGCTTCGAGGGTTGTCGGCGTTTGCGCGACATGGACCAGGCCGATACTCACGGTGGTCAGGAAGGGCCGCCCTTTCCAGACAAAATGCAGATTCTGCACGGTCTGGCGCAGCGACTCGGCGATCTTCTCAGCCGCTTCCGGCGCGCAGTTCTCCAGCAGAATGCCGAACTCGTCACCGCCCAGGCGCGCCAGCGTGTCGCCCTCGCGCAGGCCTGATTGCAACAACGTGCAGATGTGCCGCAACAGTTCATCGCCGGCGGCATGCCCGCAGGTGTCGTTGACCAGTTTGAACTGATCCAGATCGAGGAACATCAGCGCATGCCGCCCGGACTGGCGCGTGAGGTTGTGCAATGCCTGTTCCAGGCGATATTCGAACTCGCGGCGGTTGGCCAGCCCGGTCAGCGCATCATGGGTGGCCTGCCACGACAGATTGGCGATGTATTGCCGCTCCTGGGTCATGTCGTGCAGCACCAGCACCGTGCCAATGACCTTGCCGCTATTGCGGATCGGCGCGCCAACCAGCGTCACCGAAACCGTGCTGCCATCCAGACGCTGGATCAGCTTGGAGTGCTCGCTGCCACCACTGAGCTGGCCGCTGAGAATGTGCTCGATCAGGGTCAGGCCTTCGGTCTGGGCGTTGTCGTCGAGCAAGTTGAACAACGCCGCCAGCGGCAATCCTGCGGCCTGTTCGGCCTTCCAGTGGGTCATGGCTTCGGCGGCGGGGTTCATGTAATCGATAGCGCCGCTCACGTCAGTGGTGATGACGCCATCGCCAATCGATTGCAACGTGACATGCGCGCGGTCCTTCTCCAGTTGCAGCGCTTCGGCGAAGGCATGACGCTGCTTGAGCAGTTTGTGCGTGCGTAACAAGGCCAGCACGATCAAGCCCAGCGCCGTGGCCAGGTTGGTGAACAGCAGCAGCCGCAGGATCATCCGCGAGCCTTCGCCCAGGGCATCGCTGAACGCTTTCGCCGCCGGGGTCACGCCGTCATTGATGGCAAAGATCCGCGCCTTCCAGCCCTGGATGTCGGCGCTGCTGGCGCTGTTCTGCGCAATGCTCCGATGCATCTCGCGCGCCACGTCATTGAGCTCGACCAGATAGGCGTCACCCACGGTCCAGCGGTCGATGGCGGTTTCCAGGTAACTGAAATGACGGAAGTTGAGGTACAGCCAGATCAGGCTGGAGACGTCATCGGGGTGATTGCCGCCCTTGAGAATGCCTTCGCGCGCAGCAGCCAGATCCGGCGGCTGGCGATCCAGCGCGAGGCGTAACTGATGGCCGCCCTGAGGCACGGCAATCGCATTCTGGTATTTGAGGAAAATCGACTCGTCACGACTGTCGGCGTACAGATTGAGGTAGTAGATGGCGTCTTTCTGGCCCTTGGACCAGAGACTCTCCCCCGCCACATACCCGCGAACGGCCGACAGCACGTAAAGACTCACGCCCCCCAACAGGGCCTGAAATAACACGACGGCAATAAATGGCCAGACGATGCCCAACAACCGTGGCGTTCCGAGAGTCCGCTTTTGCTTCATGAGATCCCTTGCGCAAGCACTGCCAGATGAACACCGGAAAATACCGCTCCTGACAGCTCAGCCTAGGCTAATTTTCGACATGTCAAAGGGACAGCTCTGCCGTCCTCTATGTCGATCGTGCAACGTTGCTGTCCGCGGAGGTATTCCGGGCGTCTTTAGTCAAAGCAATTCAAGCACTAAGCACAGAAACGCCGACAAAACTCAAGGGCGATGGATTTGTTGCAGGTGGCCATAGAGTTTGGCGTACAGCCCGCCGTCGGCAATCAACTGCTGATGATCACCATCTTCGGCAACCTGCCCGCCATCGAAGACCAGCACCCGATCAGCCTGTTTCACTGCCGACAGGCGGTGGGCAATGATCAGCGTCGTGCGGCCATTGAGAAAGCGCGCCATGGCTTGGTGCAAGTTGTATTCGGTGGCGGCGTCGAGGGCCGAGGTGGCTTCGTCGAGGATCACCACTTTCGGCTCGGCGAGGATCATTCGCGCAATCGCCAGGCGCTGGCGCTGACCGCCAGACAGACGCACACCGGAGCGCCCGACGATGCTGTCGAGGCCGTCCGGCAAGGCGCGGATAGCGGGTTCGAGCTGGGCGATTTCCAGCGCCTGCCAACAGGCTTCGTCGCTGCGGGTGCGGCCCATGGTCAGGTTGGCGCGCACGGTATCGTTGAACAGCGCCGGGTGTTGCAACACCACAGCGACGTTTTCGCGAACCGTCTCCAGGCCGATTTCCTGTTGGGTCGAACCGCCGAAACGGATGGTCCCGGCCAGCGGCGTGTACAGTCCCAACAGCAACTGCACCAGGGTACTTTTGCCGCCGCCGCTGGCGCCGACGATGGCCACCTTCTCACCGGGCGCGATGGACAGGTCCAGCTTGTTCAGCACCAATTCGTCGCCATAACCGAAGCTCAGGCCTTGCACCTGAATGCCCACGGTGTCGCGGCCCTTGAACGGATCGACACCGCCCGGGTACTGCGGCTCATCGGCGCGTGCCAGCAACTCGTTGATCCGCGCCAGCGCACCGCCGGCCGCGTAGTAGGCGTATTGCAGATTCAGCAGCTGTTCCACCGGGCCGATCATGAACCACAGGTAACTGAACACCGCGAGCATCTGACCGATCGACAGGTCGGAAAACAGCACGGTGAGCATCGCCGCCGCACGGAATATATCGATACCGAACTGGAACAGCAGTCCACTGGCGCGATTGGATGCGTCGGTTTTCCACTGCGAGTTGACTGCGTAATTACGCACTTCCTGCGCCCGTAACCCGAGCCGGCCGAGGAAGTAACCCTGACGGTTGCCCGCACGCACTTCCTGAATCGAATCGAGGGTTTCGCTCAGCGCCTGGGTGAAACGCGCCGTGCTGTCGTTCTCGAGTTTCTTCAGATGCTTGACCCGTTTGCCCAACTGCACCGTGGCGTAAATCACCAGCGGGTTGAACAGCAGAATCAGCAAGGCCAGTTTCCAGTGCATCCACATGAGAATGCTCGCGGTGCCGACCAAGGTCAGCATCGCCACCAGAAAACGGCTGAGGGTTTCACCGACAAACTTGTCGAGGGTGTCCAGGTCCGTGACCAGATGCGTGGTCACCGTGCCGCTGCCGAGACTTTCGTACTCGCCGAGGGAAATACGTTTGAGCCGATCAATCAGGCGCACGCGGATGCGATAGACGATGTCCTTGGCCAGCCGTGCGAACAGCCGCGACTGCAACACGCCAAAGCACAGCGCGCTGCATCGCAGTGTCAGGGTGACCACCAGCATGAGGCCGATATAACCCGCCGCTTGCTGCCACATCGTCGGCAGCACATGGTTCATGACTTTCAGCGCGGCGTCGCCGTGGCCGAGCAACACCTCGTCGACCAGCAATGGCAGCAGCAGCGGAATCGGCACGCTGCACAGCGTCGCCAGCACGGCCACGCCGTTGGCGATCCACAGGGATTTGTTGTGATTGAGTGCCAGGCGCCGGACTTCTGCCCAGCTCAGCCGGTCGACACGCTTTACGGCTGGCGTGTCATCGGCGTGGTCAGGCACAGGCGGCGCGCTCCAGCCAGCGGCCGAGCAAGGGCGACAATTCGCTGAGCGGTTGATAGCCGTTGGTGAGCAACGCCAGTTGGCCATTGCGTTCGGCGAGCAAGGTCGGGAAACCGGCGATGCCGAGATCCTGTACCCAACTGAAATCGGCCTGAGTCGCTTTGTGTTGATCGGCATGATCGAACAGCGCGGCGAATTCGATACGCGGCACACCGGCCTGCTCGGCCAGTTCCACCAGTACGCTGGCCTGAGTGACATCGCGACCTTCAGCGTAAAACGCCTGCTGAATCAGCCCAACCAGCGTCCACGCACAATCGGGCGCAAGGCTGCGCGCGGTGACGATCGCGCGGCAGGCAGGTTCGGTGTCGTAAACAAAACCATCGGGCAGCGCGCCGTCGAACTTGAACGGCTGGCCGGTGGCCTCGGTGACCGCTTGCCAGTGCTCAAGGATGTAACGACGCGTGGTCGGTTCCAGCGCCGAACCGCTGCCAGTGCGCAGACCACCGACCACCAGATGCAACTCCACCCCGGCTGCCTGCGCCTGCTCGACCAGTGCCTTGGCCACCGGAGCGAACCCCCAGCACCACGAACACATCGGATCCATCACATAGAGCAGGCGCGCAGACATGGTTAAGCCTCGGTGGATGCTTGCTTATAGTTGTAGCCGATCGGGTGCGGCTGGTTGCGCGCCTTGGCCAGTTCGATCTGCTTCTGCCGATCGGTGGCGCTGCGACGGGTTTTCTCGCTCAGGTTGTTCCAGCAGTGCGGGCAGCTGATACCGGCGACGTAATGTTCGGAGGCGCGATCTTCAACGCTGACCGGCGTGCGGCAGGCATGACATTGATCGTAGTCGCCTTCACTGAGGTCGTGGCGCACGGTCACGCGATTGTCAAACACGAAGCAGTCGCCCTGCCACTTGGTTTCTTCCTGCGGCACCTCTTCAAGGTACTTCAGGATGCCGCCCTTGAGGTGGTAAACCTCTTCGTAGCCTTCACCGAGCATGTAGCTCGACGCTTTCTCGCAACGAATGCCACCGGTGCAGAACATCGCGACCTTCTTGTGCACGGCCGGGTTGAAGTGTTCTTTGATGTAGTCGGGGAATTCACGAAAACTGGTGGTTTTCGGATCGATGGCGCCTTCGAAGGTGCCGATCGACACTTCGTAATCGTTGCGCGTGTCGATCAACAGCACTTCCGGGTCGCTGATCAACGCGTTCCAGTCTTGCGGATCAACGTAGGTGCCGACCTTTTTGTTCGGGTCGACGCCTTCGACACCGAGGGTGACGATCTCTTTCTTGAGCTTGACCTTGGTGCGGTAGAACGGCTGCTCGTCGCAGTACGACTCTTTGTGATCGATGTCGATCATGCGCGGGTCGTTCTTCAACCAGGCGAGCAGGCCGTCGATGCCTTCGCGCGTGCCGGAAACCGTGCCGTTGATGCCTTCTTCGGCGATCAGCAGGGTGCCTTTGATGCCGTTGTCGACCATCGCTTGCAGCAGTGGCTCGCGCAGGTTGACGTAATCTTCGAGGGTGACGAACTTATACAGTGCCGCCACGACAATCGGTTGTGTCATGGGTATTTCTCCAGGTGGCTACCCTCGTAAAGGGTGAACCGGATTCAAAAAAAACGCGCCGACTAAGCGGCGCGTTGCGGATTCTAGCAAAAACACTGTGGTTTTAGGATCTGCTGATGTTTCTGTGGCGAGGGGATTTATCCCCGATGGGGCGCGAAGCGGCCCCAAACCCTGATAATGCGTATTTCAGGCATATCGAGTTCTGTGGTTTTGGGGCTGCTGCGCAACCCATCGGGGATAAATCCCCTCGCCACAAAAATTCCCTCATCACAAAAGCACCACGAACAAAACCGTCCAATATCAGTGTTTGCTACCGCCGGCACAGGTCGGCGACGCCGGGGCGGCGCCGATCTCTGCCCATTCCTGCGGGGTGTAGGTGTGCAGCGCCAACGCATGGAACTCACCCATCAGCTCGCCGAGCGTGCCGTAGACCTTCTGGTGGCGCTTGACCCGGTTCAGGCCCTCGAACTGCGCGCTGACCACCACAGCCTTGAAGTGGGTCTGTAACCCGCGACTGTGCATGTGGCTTTCATCCAGCACTTGCAGATGCTCGGGCTGAAGCAGACCCAGCGTCGATTCGATGCGTTGTTGCATGGTCATCACGAACTCCGCTTACGGCTTTTTCTTGGCCGGAGCAGCGCCTTTCGGGGCCAGCTCGTTGGTCATGTCTTCCAGCAGCTTGTTGACCACCGGTACTGCGCTTTCCAGCTTGGCCTGGGTCATCTGGGCCGATTGCTGGGTCAGCTGCGGCATTTTTTCCAGGACTTTCTTGCCCAGTGGCGACTGGTAGAACGCAACCAGGTCCTTGAGCTCGGATTCGCTGAAGTTGCTGGTGTAGAGCTTGACCATGTCCGGCTTCAGCTTGTTCCAGCCAATGGCCTGGTCCAGAGCGGCGTTGGCCTTGGCCTGATAGGTTTCCAGGGTAGCTTTCTTGGATTCCGGGGCTTTGGTCTGTTCAAAACGCTGGGCGAACATTTGCTGCACTTGCATGTACACCGGGGTACCCAGTTTGTCAGCGTGCGCCAGGGTCAGGAAAGCTTCGGCACTGGCGTTGTGGCTGGCGGTATCGGCAAGCACCTGGCCGCTGGCGCAAACCAGTGCAACCGCGGTACAGATGGCACGAAGACGAGTCATCGAGTTTCCTTTTAAGCAAAGCGAGGTAAAACCCCAAGGGCGACCATTCTGCGCCTAAAAATCGCTGCGGCTCAACCCCCGGGCCTTGCCGCGCTTGATTGACGGGGATTTGCCGGTCAACAATCGGATCGAGGGAACCACCTGGGCCGACACCGGCCTAAACTGCGCAAACAGACCAACAGGAGTGTGCACGATGAGCCGTATCGAAACCGACAGCCTGGGCCAGATCGATGTCCCGGACGACGCCTACTGGGGTGCTCAGACGCAACGCTCGCTGATCAACTTCGCCATTGGTCAGGAACGCATGCCGCTGCCGGTATTGCATGCCCTGGCCCTGATCAAGAAAGCCGCCGCACGGGTCAACGACCGCAACGGCGACCTGCCCGCCGACATCGCCCGCCTGATCGAACAAGCCGCCGACGAAGTCCTCGACGGCCAGCATGACGACCAGTTTCCACTGGTGGTCTGGCAGACCGGCAGCGGCACGCAGAGCAACATGAACGTCAACGAAGTGATCGCCGGTCGCGCCAACGAACTGGCCGGCAACCCGCGCGGCGGCAAGACGCCGGTGCACCCGAACGATCACGTCAACCGCTCGCAAAGCTCCAATGACTGCTTCCCCACCGCCATGAGCATCGCCACCGTCAAAGCCGTGCAGGAGCAACTGCTGCCGGCGATTGCCGAACTGTCCGGTGGCCTCGCCGAATTGGCCGCCCGGCACATGAAACTGGTGAAAACCGGTCGCACGCACATGATGGATGCGACGCCGATCACCTTCGGTCAGGAATTGTCCGGTTTCATCGCGCAGCTGGATTACGCCGAACGGGCGATCCGCGCCGCGCTGCCGGCGGTGTGTGAACTGGCGCAGGGCGGCACCGCGGTCGGTACCGGGCTGAACTCGCCGCACGGTTTCGGCGAGGCGATTGCGGCGGAACTGGCCGCGCTGTCTGGTCTGCCGTTTGTTACTGCACCGAACAAGTTCGCCGCACTGGCCGGCCACGAACCGCTGACCAGCCTGTCCGGCGCGCTGAAAACCCTCGCCGTGGCGCTGATGAAAATCGCCAACGACCTGCGCCTGCTCGGCTCCGGCCCACGCGCAGGTTTTGCCGAAGTACGCTTGCCGGCCAACGAGCCGGGCAGTTCGATCATGCCCGGCAAGGTCAACCCGACCCAGTGCGAAGCGCTGTCGATGCTCGCCTGCCAGGTGCTGGGCAATGACGTGGCGATCGGGATTGCCGCGAGCCAGGGTCACTTGCAGTTGAACGTGTTCAAACCGGTGATCATCCACAACCTGCTGCAATCGATCCGCCTGCTCGGCGATGGCTGCAGCAACTTCCAGCAGCACTGCATCGCCGGTCTTGAGCCGGACGCCGAAGTCATGGCAAAACATCTGGAACGTGGGTTGATGCTGGTGACGGCGTTGAACCCGCACATCGGTTACGACAAGTCGGCGGAAATCGCCAAGAAGGCGTACAGCGAAGGGCTGACCTTGCGTGAGGCCGCGCTGGAACTGGGTTATCTGACCGATGAACAGTTTGATGCGTGGGTGCGGCCGGAAAACATGATCGAGGCTGGCGCCAAGGGCTAAGTCCTTCAGCACCTGAACGTCCGCCATCGCGGGCAAGCCCGCTCCCACAGGGTTATGTGCATACCTGTGGGAGCATGGCTTGCCCGCGATGAACGATGACGCGGTTCAACTCGCTGCCACCTTCAGCCGCCGCGCCTTCAATCCGGCAATCAACGAAGGCCCCAACGCCACCAACGCCGACCCCAGCACCACCAGCACTGCGCCGCCATAACCGAGCGCATTGATCTGCTCGGCATGCACATATTCCGGCCAGACCCCGGCCGCAATCGCCACCGCCCCGAACGTCACCAACGGCGTGATCGCCAACGTCGCACTGACCCGCGATGCCTCCCAATGCGCCAACGCTTCGGCAAACGCGCCATAGGCAATCAACGTGTTCATGCAGCACGCCAACAGCAGCCAGCCCTGCAACGGGCTCAACTCAAGCGCTTCGAGCGGATGCACCCAAGGCGTCAGCAACAAGGCGCAGAACAGGTAGATCACCATCATCACTTGCAGCGAATTCCACACCGTCAGCAATTGCTTCTGACCCAGCGCATAAAAGGTCCAGACCGTCGACGCCAGCAGCACCAGCAACACCCCGGCGGTGTAATCCGACAGCGAGGTCAGCAACTCCGCCAGACGCTGATTGAAAAACAGCACAAACCCGATCAGCAACACCGCCAGGCCAATGCCCTGGCCAATGCTGAAGCGCTCCTTGAACACAAACAGACTGGCGATCAGCAACATGATCGGCCCCATCTGCACCACCAGTTGCGCAGTGCCGGGACTCAGCAGGTTCAGGCCCATCAGGTACAAAACGTAGTTACCGACGAGCCCGAGCACGGCCATCAACACCAGCCAGCCGCCCTTGGGGCCAAGCACTTTGCGGCTCGGAAGGCGTTTGACCGCCGCCAGGTAAATGAACAGACAGCCGCCGGACACCGTCAGGCGAAACCAGGTCACCGTAATCGGGTCCATCACCAGCAAGACCTGTTTGAGCTTGATCGGCAGGATGCCCCACAAAAACGCCGTCAGCAGCGCCAGGAACAAGCCGTACACCCAGCGACCCGATGAAATGTGCATGCGAACCCCGAAGCCTGCCGACAAGTGCGCTCATTCTAGGCTTGGCAACGGACGCAACACAGGGACAGTTCAGGACACGCCGCGAATGAAACTGTGCAGGTCGCAGCATTAAATTGACGCGCCGCCGTTGATCGGCAGAGCAAGCAGGGTAAGTGCTTCAGGCATAAGCTCATTGGATCCGTTTCAGCGCATCATAAAAAGGAGACCGACCATGTTAGGCATGCGCCGCCAGGACCCCGCCCCCGCCACGCACTTTCGCAGCGACCGGGTGTGTCGGGTCAATGGCGAACTGTTTTTCAGCACGCGGGAAAATACCCTTGAGGGGCCGTTTGACAGTCCCGAGAAAGCTGAGCTGGAGATAAAAGCCTATATCGCGCGGATGCAGCTTCTGGATTCAAACCGGTAATCAAGGGTGATTCAATCGCTGGCAAGCCAGCTCCCACAGGATCAGTGGCGAACACCACAAAACCTGTGGGAGCGGGCTTGCCCGCGAAGAGGCCAGATCAGACAACACAAATCCTGCCTATTTAACGCACCGCCTCAAACAACCCCGTCGCGCCCATCCCCCCACCAACACACATGGTGACGATGCCGTAACGCAGATTGCGCCGCTGCAACTCCCGCACCAGATGGCCGACCTGACGCGACCCGGTCATGCCGAACGGGTGTCCGATGGAGATCGAGCCGCCATTGACGTTGTACTTCTCGTTGTCGATCTCCAGCCGGTCACGGCTGTACAGGCACTGCGAGGCGAACGCCTCGTTCAGTTCCCACAAATCGATATCCGCCACCTGCAAGCCCTTGGCCTTGAGCAGTTTCGGCACAGAAAACACCGGACCGATGCCCATTTCATCCGGCTCGCAACCGGCGACGGTGAAACCACGGAAAAACGCTTTCGGCTTGAGGCCCAGTTGCAACGCTTTCTCCAGGCTCATCACCAGCGTCATCGAAGCGCCATCGGACAATTGCGACGAGTTGCCCGCCGTCACCGAACCGTCTTCGGCAAACACTGGTTTCAACCCGGCGAGGCTTTCGTAAGTGGTGTCCGGGCGGTTGCAATCGTCACGATCAACGATGCCTTCGAGAATCTGCACGGCTCCGCTGTTCTTGTCCTCGACGCGATACTTCACCGCCATCGGCACGATTTCATCGTTGAACAAGCCGGCGGCCTGCGCCTGTGCGGTACGCATCTGGCTTTGCAGGGAGTAGCGATCCTGCGCCTCACGGCTGACGCCATAACGCCGCGCCACCACTTCGGCGGTCTGCCCCATCGTGTAATAGATGCCCGGTGCCTGCTGTTTGAGCAGCGGGTTGATCAGGTGATCGGTGTTGACGCTTTTCAGGGTCAGGCTGATCGACTCGACGCCGCCGGCGACGATGATGTCGCTGCAGCCCGAGGCGATCTGATTGGCAGCAATCGCGATCGCCTGCAAACCCGACGAACAGAATCGATTGAGGGTCATGCCGGCCACGCCCGTGCCCAGTTGCGAGAGCACCGCGACGTTACGACCGATGTTGTAGCCCTGAGCGCCTTCGTTGGAGCCGGCGCCGACGATGCAATCTTCGACGCTCGCCGGGTCGATGTCATTGCGCGACAGCAGCGCGTTGACGCAGTGCGCCGCCATGTCGTCAGGGCGGGTCTGGTTGAACTTGCCGCGAAAGGACTTGGCCAGGCCCGTCCGGACGCTGTCGACGATCACCACTTCACGCATGGCATACCTCATTGTTGTTGTCGGTTGAGAGTGGACCTGAGCATAAGTCCACCCGATTACCGACCGCGACAATCATTCACCCCGCGTATGCGTGTTCATCGGCTCAGTCCTTGTGCTTTTTGGCCTTCTTGTCGGACTTTTCGAACGCCTCTTCCAGAGCCCCGTTGATCGTGCGCAAGACCTTGACCCGGGCCCAGCGCTTGTCGTTGGCCTCAATCAGCGTCCATGGCGAGATCTCGGTGCTGGTGCGGTCGACCATGTCGCCAACGGCGGCGCGGTAATCGTCCCACTTGTCGCGGTTACGCCAGTCGTCTTCGGTGATCTTGAAGCGCTTGAACGGGATTTCCTCGCGCTCCTGGAAACGCTCCATTTGCGTGTCCTTGTCGATGGCCAGCCAGAACTTGACCACGATCACCCCAGCGTCGGCGACCTGCTCCTCGAAGTCATTGATCTCGCCGTAGGCGCGCATCCAGTCGGCGGTGCTGCAAAAGCCTTCGACCCGTTCCACCAACACCCGGCCATACCAGGAACGGTCGAACACGGTGAACTTGCCCCGCGCCGGAATATGCCGCCAGAACCGCCACAGGTACGGTTGCGCGCGCTCCTCTTCGGTCGGCGCGGCAATCGGCACGATGCTGTACTGACGCGGATCGAGCGCCGCCGCCACCCGGCGAATCGCCCCACCCTTGCCTGCCGCATCATTACCTTCGAAGACAGCGACCAAGGCGTGGCGGCGCATGCGTTTGTCACGCATCAGCCCGGACAGCCGCGCCTGCTCGGTGATCAGTTGCTCTTCGTAGTCTTTCTTGTCCAGGCGCTGGGTCAGATCAAGGCTGTCGAGCAGGTTCAACTGATCAACCGCCGTGCCCAATGGCGCAGCACTGACATCGTGGGGATGCACGTCCGGACGCTTCAGGGCGTTCTGCAAACCCTCAAGCAGAATCTTGCCGACCGCCAGACTGCGGTAATGCGCATCCACGCCTTCGATAATGTGCCACGGCGCGTAGTCGCGACTGGTCCGGCGCAGCACGCGCTCGCCGAATTTGACGAACTTGTCGTAAGTCTCCGATTGCTGCCAGTCCAGCGGGCTGATGCGCCAGCTGTGCAACGGGTCGTCAGCGAGGGCCTTGAGCCGCGCCTTCATCTGTTTCTTGGACAGGTGGAACCAGAACTTGAAGATCAGCGCGCCTTCATCGCAGAGCATTTTTTCCAGGCGCTCGGCCGCATTGATCGCTTGATCCAGGCGCGGGTCCTTGAACAATCCGTGCACCCGGCCCTGGAGCATCTGGCTGTACCAGTTGCCGAAGAAAATCCCCATCCGCCCCTTGGCCGGCAGCATCCGCCAGTAGCGCCAGGCCGGTGGCCGCGCCAGTTCTTCGTCGGTCTGCTGATCGAAGGTGCGCACCTCGATCAGGCGCGGGTCCATCCACTCGTTGAGCAATTTGACCGTCTCGCCCTTGCCCGCGCCCTCGATACCGTTGATCAAAATGATCACCGGGAAGCGCTTCTGCTGCTGCAACTCGAACTGCGCTTCCAGCAGTGCTTCACGCAGTGCCGGGACGGCAGCCTCATAAGTGTCTTTGTCGATGGCGTGACCGATTTCAGCGGATTCAAACATGGGACGGCTCCTTCCAGGGTTCAGCAAGACTAGCGGATTGGGCACGGGCAAGGAGGAGAAATTCCCCTGATTCTGTGTGCAATGGCAACCCTTGAATTGCGTGGCAAACCTGACGTGCATGGAAACCCTTGTGGCGAGGGGATTTATCCCCGACCGGCTGCGCAGCAGTCGTAAAGCCATTAGACGCGGTTTGACTGAGGCAGCAGGGTTGAATGGTTTTGGGGCCGCTTCGCTGCCCATCGGGGATAAATCCCCTCGCCACAGGGTTATCGGTTCAGGTCTTGAATCACCCATTGTCCTTGAGCTTGCCAACCCAAGCCTTGCCATGGATCAAGCAGCCCCTGCGCGATCGGCTAGAATGGCGGCCTTGTTGCTGCCGAGCCTGCCATGAAACCTGTAATGCCCCATGCCCAACTCGACTGGGATGACCAGGGACGCCCGCGTTCGCGAGTGTTCGATGACGTGTATTTTTCCGACCAGTCGGGGCTGGAGGAAACCCGTTATGTGTTCCTTGAACAGAACCGTCTGGCCGAGCGCTTTGCGGCATTGCCGGCGGGCGGGCGACTGGTCATCGGTGAAACAGGATTCGGCACCGGGTTGAATTTTCTCTGTGCCTGGCAACTGTTCGAAGAGCACGCCTCGGCCAGTGCGCGGCTGCATTTTGTCAGTGTCGAAAAGTACCCGTTGAGCCCTGCCGACCTGCAACGCGCACTGGCGTTATGGCCGGCGCTGAAACCGCTCGCCGATCAATTGCTCAAGCATTACGTGGCCATCCATCAAGGCTTCCAGCGCATCACCCTGGCCAACGGTCGAGTGACGCTGACGCTGTTGATCGGTGATGCCCTGGAGCAGTTGCCGCAACTGGACGCGCAAATCGACGCGTGGTTCCTCGACGGTTTCGCCCCGGCGAAGAACCCCGATATGTGGACCGCCGAACTGTTCGTCGAACTGGCCCGTCTGGCGGCACCCGGCTCGACCATCAGCACCTTTACCAGCACCGGCTGGGTGCGGCGTTTGCTCAACGCCGCCGGGTTCAAGATGAAACGCACGCCGGGCATCGGCCACAAATGGGAAATTCTCCGTGGCGAATTCCTCGGCTGGCCCGAGGACGTCGCCCCGCCGCCAGCGGAAAAACCCTGGTTCGCGCGCCCTGCCCCGCTCAACGGTGACCGACGGGCGCTGGTGATCGGCGCCGGTCTGGCTGGCTGCGCCACGGCCGCCAGCCTCGCGTCACGCGGCTGGCAAGTGAGTTTGCTGGAGCGCCACGCAGCCGTTGCGCAAGAAGCGTCCGGCAACCCGCAAGGCGTGCTGTACCTGAAACTGTCGGCCCATGGCACGGCGTTGTCGCAACTGATTGTCAGCGGCTTCGGCTACACCCGACGCCTGCTGGAAACCCTGCAACGCGGCAGCGACTGGGACGATTGCGGCGTGCTGCAGCTGGCGTTCAACGCCAAGGAAGCCGAGCGCCACGCGCAATTGGCAGAAGCGTTCCCGCCAGACCTGCTGCAGTGGCTCGACCAGCCCGAGGCACAGGCCCGCGCCGGGGTCGGTGTGGCCCACGGCGGTTTGTACTATCCCGAAGGCGGTTGGGTGCATCCACCCGCGTTGTGTCAGGCGCAAGCCGCGCAAGCGAATGTCGAACTGCTCAGCCATCGCGAAGTGCTTGATCTGCGCAAGGTCGATGACCAGTGGCAGGCCTTCGACGGCGACCACCTGCTCGCCAGCGCGCCGGTCGTGGTATTGGCCGGCGCTGCCGAGATCAAGCGTTTTGCGCAAAGCGCCGAGCTGCCACTCAAGCGCATTCGCGGACAGATCACCCGGTTGGCGCAGACTGCACACAGCCAGACACTGGCCACGGTGGTGTGCGCCGAAGGTTACGTCGCACCCGCACGCTTGGGCGAACACACCCTGGGCGCCAGCTTCGATTTCAACAGCAACGACCTGACTCCGACCATCGCCGAACACTTGGGCAATCTGGCCATGCTCGAGGAGATTTCCAGCGATCTGGTGGCGCGTCTGCAAATCGATCAACAGGCGCCTGAAGACCTCCAGGGCCGAGCGGCCTTCCGTTGCACCAGCCCGGACTACCTGCCGATCGTCGGCCCCCTTGCCGACCGCGAAGCGTTCATTCAAGCCTATGCCGCGCTGAGCAAGGATGCCCGGCAAGTGCCGGACATCGCCTGCCCATGGCTCGACGGTTTATACGTCAACAGTGGCCATGGCTCGCGCGGCCTGATTACCGCGCCATTGTCCGGCGAACTGCTCGCCGCCTGGCTGGACAACGAGCCGTTGCCGCTGCCAAGAAGCGTGGCGGAGGCCTGTCATCCGAACCGTTTCGCGCTGCGCCAGCTGATTCGCGGCAAGTAGATTTCACGCATCGGGCACCGCACAGATGCCCAGATCGACGAGGCGTATCGCATCGTCGGTCAGGCGTGAGAGTTCGGCTTGTACCGCCTTCTCTCGCTTTGACTGGATGGCGTCCATCTGGCTCAGATAATCCGCCGTGGTCAGCTGGGTTGCCTGTTCGAAAACCGTGTTCATCTGCGGCGCGAATTTCTCATCAATGGCGGTGAATTTTCGTGCAAACGTACGCTTGAGGTAGTCACCCCAGAATGGTTGACGCTGCATGAACGTCAGCCATTCGGAAGACAGCTCCGCCGCTTTGACCGTGTTTGTAGCCGTTTCCAGATCCGCCGCGCTCACTCCGCCCAACACGGCAAACTTCATATGCCGTGGCTGCCCCGGCAGATTGAGCGCATCGGCCAAGCCGATGCGATAAGCGAGGTTGACTTCCAGCGGATCGGTCGCCGGATTTTGGCTGGCATGCTTAAGCGCAATCCGATCAAGCTGATCCAGCCGAAACAGACCTCGGCCAAGCATGAGCAGCGGTTTCGCGCTGCTGCTTTGACCGCTCGCAATTCGCGTCACTCTGTTGACTTCCACCGCGACTTCGAGATGACTGAAGTTCATGGCTGCACTGTCGGTGCAGTTGATCGGGTTGGCGGCCAGGTTCAGCACCTGCTCACTCAGGATCACATCGGGTGCGGCCGTTTCAAGCACCGACCAGACTCGTCGATGCATGTCTTCACTCACTTTTTCAGAGTCGGCCGTATTACCCAGTTCCGCGAGCAGATGAAACAAGCCCTCGGCCCTCGGATCATCCTTGAAGGCCGTCCAGATCCGGTTACGCCGCCCCCAATCCGCGCCAGCCCCATCCTTGAACCACAACGAGCGCGCCTGCTGCTCATCGAGGCGGGCGATGTCGTCTTCCAGATAGCCCATGCCGATGCCGATGTTTTTTCGATAGTCGGCCAAGTGGGTGCGGCTGCTCAGCGACAACGGATTGCCACGCAGATTGAGTGCCTGAGTGAAATGTTTCGGAGCCTTGAACAGCCACGCCGGCAGGTCCTTGATCTCGTTACCGCGCAAATCGACCCAATCCAGATACGGCAGGCGTGCAAGGCCTTTGGGCAATTCGGTGGCGCGGGTGTCGTTCAGGGCCAAGGCACGCAAGTCAAACAGATTGCTCACGTCCGGGGTCGCGCCCAGCGGATTACCGCTCAGGTTCAGGCGGCGCAGTGTCCGCAATTGGCTCAGTTTGGCCAGGGTGTGTTCGGTCAGCTTGATCTGGTTGCCGGCCAGGCTCAACCGGGCAAGCTTGGGCATGTGCGACAGCACTTCAGGGAGCCGGGTCAGAGTATTGCTGTCGAGTTCAAGGTATTCGACCTGCTTGAAGGCCTTGAGGAAATACACGAGGTCGTCGTCCTGCGCCATATTCTTCAGCGACAACTGTTGTATGTGATCGAAATTCAATCCGGAGGGTAACGTTGGCAGTTTGCCGACCCGCATGCCGTCCAGATTCAAGGTGCAGACTGATTTTCCACTCTCATCGGTAGTCAGCAGAATCCGTCGAAAGCTGTTCTCTATCTGCTCGGCGGCCCATTTGCGACTGTGCTGCACTTCAGCCGAATCGCCGCCCACCGCTTTGATGGCGTCCTTGTCCTCGCTCCATTTATCCAGCACCTCGCGCAAGTGCTCAAGGTCGCGGCGCAACGTTCTGACCTGGGTTGCGCGGGTCAGCGAGTCAGTTCCCAGGCCGTCAATAAACTCACTGGCCTGCGTCTCGGAAAACCGTGGATAGAGCTTTTTGACCTTGCGCAGTAACGTCCGGGGATGGCTCGTCGCTGCCGGCGCTTGATCGGCCTGAAGGCAGGCAGGCTCAGCGACCAGTGGTTCAAGCTTGCCATCGGTCAGGATCCGCGCACTGGCTTCACGCTCATCCAGTGCCACATCGAATAGCTTGCTGCGCAGCCGTGCACTGTCGGCGTCAACAGGATCGGGAAAACCGGCGGCCAGACGCTGGCGCGGCGACAGAGCCTTGAGGATCGCGGTGTAGAGGCTGTCCGGGCCCGCCGCCACGCGTCCGAGGGATTTTTCGTCGCCGGCGAATACCTCATAACCGTCACTGGATTTGACCAGCGTGCAGGTATTCGAGGGGGTCGCCGTCGTCTCGCCGATGGCTTCCAGTACTGGCCCGGTCAGTGACTTCTCCCGCACGGTTAGACGCAGAGCCGGATCCCAACCACTCAAACGGGGCAGCAACTGGATGGCGAGTTTTTCGTTATCCGCATTGGCAATCCGCGGCAGGTGAAACCCGCTCAACGCCCGATCCAGGCGCACAGCGGCGCTGGCATCACAGACTTTCTGCGCCAGCCCCAGGGGCACCCGCCCGGTTGCGCGCAAATGCATACGCTCGACGCTCGACGCCTGTTCGATCAACTGCTGAGCGTAACGCGCAGGAATGTCGGCAAACACGCTGCGCAACTTCTTCACCTCGTCGACCTCACTCTGGTCATAGCGCTGATACATGCGCTCGAACACCGCACGACGATCAGCCTTGAGTGCCGCACCCAGCTTCTTCGCCAGTGCTTGACTTTCGCCTTCGCCATTCACCTTGCTGCCCAGCAACGTATCGACCTCCTTCTGATACAGGCCGTCGATCACCGTTTGCAGCAATTGCCCGGAATCCAGCTCATCCTCGCTGACCACCACACTGAGTGTGTCGTCAGGGGAGCTGGGCGCGGGATACCTGGCACTGACGGCTCCTTCGCTATCTTGGACTTCGATGTAACGGTCCGTCGGCCAACCTGACAACTTCGGTAAACCGTGCAGTTGTTCCTGCACTGGCTGATCCGAGTGGATTTCACCCAAGCCCAGCTCGCGGATGAGCTGGCGCAACTGCCGCTCGATGCGCACTCGTTCCACGGTATCGCGCAACCGAACAGGCAACGCGAGGTTGTCGATAAAGGCACGCTGCAACTCATCCTCGGTAACGCCGCTGAGTCGGCGCATCATGTCCAGATCGCTGTCGACGAACTCGCTCAGATGCGGGTCCATGCGCTTGAGGGTATAGGGCGTGCTGGTCCCCAGCTCGGGATGTTCGCTCGCCAATCGCCAGCCGCCCTCGACATGGCGCTCCAGCTCAGGGGCATAGGCTTGCGGGCGCTGCGGATGGTCGAGGCGCCAGCGCCGGGTCTGCGCATCGACGAAGCCGGAGACGATCCGATGGTCGACGCGACCGACCATCTTGCCCCTGATCTCGTACATCTCTTCGGAATCGGCGGCCACCGTGAAACCCTCCGGCAGTCGATGCTCATACATCGCGAAGTCAGGCTTCCACAGCCGTGGATGTCCGGCCGGATTGGTAATAGCAGTGAACTGCCCAAAGAACTCCGGATGAGCACTGAGCAGTTTGCTGCCCAGCAACCCCACCGCTTTCTGCCCACCGGCCAACAGCCCCATCAAGGCGATGTTTTCCGCGACACTGAACAGATGCGAGAGTGCCTCCTGATGATCGCCCCGGCGCCAATCCTCGACACCTTCGTACACTTCGGCGAGCAGTTGCCCGGCCGCGACGCCCATCATCAACTGCCCGACGACCGGCACGAAAAAACCCGCCACCGTCGCAATCGTCACACCCAGCTCAAGGAAATCGAGCAGGCGTTTGTCTCGCACCTCTTCATCGATATCGGCGGTCGGCACGGCCAGTTTGCGCGCGTCGATCTGCAGCTTGCCGACATGACTCTGCAGCATGAATTCGAACAACGGCACGCTGATCGGTAATTGCCGGATGTGCCCTATATCGGAGGTGCTGGCGAAGGTTTTGAAGAAGTCTGCCTTGTCATCTTCATCGAGACTGTTGGTGAAGTAGTCCTTGTAGCTTTTCACGCTCAGCTTCTGCGTGAGGTACTGTTTGAACGCGGTAAAACTGGGGTATTCGTACAGCGGCCGTTCGGGCTCGCCGGCCATGTACACCAGGCACCATTCGTCCGGGTACGACTCGACCGACCGTGCGGAAAACACCACGACGCCCCAGATGCAACTGTCGAGGATTTCGATGCCTTGCATGATCATGGGGCTTTGCCCGTATCGCAGGGTTTGTGCGGAGGGCTTGCCGTCAGCGGCCGCCAATTGTCGCAGCATGCGCACGCCTTCCGGCGTGATGTGAGACCTGAGCCCGGCCAGATGCATATCCAGTTGCAGCAGGTATTTTTTCATCGTGGCGATGTCGCGGGTCATGCCGCTGCTGGCCGTAATCCTGCCGTCGCTTTCGACGATGCTGAACACCTTTTGAAGGTGTTCCTGATACCGCTTGCCCAGATCCAGTTCACGACAGAATTTGGCGAACGCGGCCGGGGTCAATCCCTCAACACCAGACGGTGCACTATTCACCCGCACCAGACTGCCCTCGGGGAAACCGTCGGCCGCCTCGTCTTCACTGAAATTCTGCATGGCGGCTTGCAGCAGAGACTGGGTGGCATGCGGGACGGTTTCAATGCCCTTGTCGTCGGTCGATGTCGGCGCACAACCGCAATCGGGCCCCGGCAGACTCAGAAGATCCTGTTCAACATCAAACACCGCTGACCACTTGCCCTTCAACGCAAGGGTCAATTCGGTGATACAGAAGGTGTTCAAGGGTGTGAGCGGGAGCAGATCCTTTTCAACCTTGAGCTGAATGGCATGCAGGTCACGCGCGATCTGATCCAGCGCGGCCAGTGTGGCAATCGAGCTTTTCAGGAGTATCTCGGGCAGGCTCTTTTGCAGTGCTTCGGCACTGTCCAGATCGCCAGTGGCTTCGAGCAAGGTGCCGAGTATCTCGGTCTGCGTCGGCGCCCGCAGCTCGGTTTTGTTCTGGATGGTTGTCATCGCAATAGTCCTTTATTGCAGGTATGTGCCATTGACCTTATCGATTTAAAACAAAAACAGGAAATACAAAAACCGATAGTTTTCAATGCAGATGCAATAGACATATTCGGCCAATAAGCGTGCGGTATATACGTATATCAAACGTTCAAAATCTCGCTGAACTCACGCACCAAACCATTCATTAATGTCGTTATTTTTTCGCAGCCACTGCGCCTAACATCAGGGTTCCTTCCGCGATGAGAGTGTTTGTATGACTTTGCCATTGGAGCAACAACCTGCCCCACCAAGAAACGACAACTTACTGACTCAGGTCTTCAATGAGATCAATGACTGGGACAAAGCAAAAATTGTCGAAAAATTCCTCACCGACAAGCTGCCGAACGCCGACAAAACGAGAATTGCCGACTATCGATCCGAACTGAAAAAGGCACTGCCGCTCCAGACCTTTTTTGAAACGTTGCTGCCCACACTGGATAGCCCCAACAAGTTTTGCGGACGGATACTTCGAGACGAGTTGCGTACCACCTACGGCCCCCGGTTCAGGGTCCAGGACCTCATCAAGCTCGTACCCAAGGCAGGTTCGGAAAAGGACAGGCACGCCTGTACCTTGCTGCGGGCAGCAATGCTCAATTTCACCGAGACCGAGGCCGCTGCTGATTACTTTTCCGCCGATAGCGCAACGCTATCCGATGCTCAGGATGCACCCGCCGAAGGCGCCGCAGATTCAAGACTTACCGCGCAGGCGTTCGCAGCGTTGAGTCGTAAACTCGATCTCGGTGATCAATACCAGAAACTGATCGCGCGAACATTTACAGGGCCAGATGTCCAGTTGCAAGCCATGCGGCTTGGCAAACTCAATATGAGGCTGGCCGCTTACAACCGGTACTTCAGTAAAGACATTCACCTATCGCAGTTATTCATGCTGACTCAATTTACCGAGGGCAATGACGATATATTCAATGGTGAGTGCTTCAATAACGCGCCGATCCAACTTTGTTCAGTGCAACTCTTTGGCAAGTATCTGGTAAATGCTGTGCTGATTATCTGTCGCCTGACTCATGAATCCACTCAGGATCGTTACATCCTTTATGTGCCTGACGACAAAGGCAGCGGCTTTTACCAGGACGACAATGAAGACAACTGTCGGATCCGTCTGGCCGCCAGTCTGCTTGGCCAATCGCCGCTGCGGAACGTATTCGCCTCTCAACTGAACAGCAGCGATCAGGAGGATTTCCTCAATGAAAAACTGTCCGTCGTGTCATTTTCAAAAGACATAAATTTCGTCCCGTTGAGTCATGGACTATTCGAATACCTGTTTAAACGGCAACTGGATAAATTCGCCTCCGACGTCAAGCAACTGGCTGTACCCGTCGCCGAGGTCAACCAGTCGATGCATGACAAACGACGTGAAAATCGCGCATTGCAGCAACGCCCGTCACTCTCCGAAACCTTGATCTACGATTTCAGCAGACGTATCCGCGCCGGTACGCCAGATACTCTGCTGAGCGAAGTGTTTATCGGTGTCGAAGACTGGACGTTCAGCGAAAAGCTGCAGGGACTCAACGCCCTGTTGGACCTGAAGGAAAAACTCTCCCCTGCGCAGGCCAATAGTCAAAGCGCCCATGCCCAAAGCCCCGATTCGTCCAGCGAGTTGGCAGCTGTTTTCTTCAAAAAGTTTGAGCTGCAAGACCATTCCAATCCGCAAAAAAACGCTTTGCTGTGGAAACGGGCTCTGTCCGGATACGAACAAAAAGCCCACGCCGCCAACCGGATCATGGATCAGGCGTATCCCGATGACGATGATCAGCGAGTGCGCAACTACAGCGGACGGCACTTCATCCGGGTTGCTGGCAGTGTCTATGAAGTCGAGCCAAACCCCTTGGCCTGGCGCATTCGTCATCCACTGAATGAAGCGGCCTACCGCCCGCCGGTGGTCTATTCCCCTGGCAGCGGCTGGAACTTGCAGCACAAACGCTCCGTCACCGGAGCAGCAAAAAAGGCTGAAACCCAAGTGGCAGCAGAACCGGTCAGCTCATTCCCTGCAGCGACACTGCCAGCGGTCTTATAACTTATCGTTCTAAAACTCCACTTACCGAGGCGGGTCAGTTTCTGAGTACCCGCCCTTGTGGCGAGGTAGTGTTTGACCCCTCCCCAACGGAAAAACCGGTAAGGACTTTATGTGCGGATTAGCTGGCGAGTTACGTTTTGATCATCAACCTGCAGACCTTGCAGCCGTTGAACGAATTACCCATCACCTGGCCCCTCGCGGCCCGGACGCCTGGGGCTTCCATGCCCAAGGACCGATTGCCCTGGGCCATCGTCGCCTGAAAATCATGGACCTGTCGGACGGCTCGGCGCAGCCGATGATCGACAGTCAGTTGGGCCTGTCACTGGCCTTCAACGGTGCGATCTACAACTTCCCGGAACTGCGCGCCGAGCTCGAAGCGCTCGGTTACGCGTTCTATTCCGGTGGCGACACCGAAGTGCTGCTCAAGGGCTACCACGCCTGGGGTGAAGCGCTGCTGCCGAAACTCAACGGCATGTTTGCCTTCGCCATTTGGGAACGCGACGCCCAGCGCCTATTCATCGCCCGCGACCGTCTCGGCGTGAAGCCGTTGTACCTGTCGCGCACCGGCCAGCGTTTGCGTTTTGCCTCGGCTTTGCCGGCGCTGCTCAAGGGTGGCGATATCAACCCGATCCTCGATCCGGTGGCGCTCAACCATTACCTGAACTTTCACGCCGTGGTGCCTGCGCCGCGCACCTTGCTGGCCGGTATTGAAAAGCTGCCACCCGCGAGCTGGATGCGCATTGAAGCCGATGGCACCACCGAGCAGAAAACCTGGTGGACCCTGCCCTACGGCCCACACGACGACGAGAAAAATCTGACCCTCGAAGACTGGGTCGACCGCGTACTCGACAGCACCCGCGAAGCCGTGGCGATTCGCCAACGGGCTGCCGTGGATGTCGGCGTGTTGCTGTCCGGCGGTGTCGATTCGAGCATGCTGGTAGGGCTGTTGCGTGAAGTCGGCGTGCAAGACCTGTCGACTTTTTCCATCGGTTTTCAGGATGCCGGCGGCGAGCGCGGCGACGAGTTTCAGTATTCCGACCTGATCGCCAAGCACTACGGCACCCAGCACCACCAACTGCGCATCGACGAGAAAGAGATCATCGAGCAACTGCCCGCCGCGTTCCGCGCGATGAGCGAGCCGATGGTCAGTCATGACTGCATCGCGTTCTATCTGCTGTCTCGCGAGGTGGCCAAGCACTGCAAAGTGGTGCAGAGCGGCCAGGGCGCCGACGAGTTGTTCGCCGGCTATCACTGGTACCCGCAAGTGGACGGCGCGGCCGATCCTTACGCGGCATATCGCCAGGCGTTTTTCGACCGCAGTTACGACGACTATGCCGCCACCGTGCAACCGAAATGGCTGACCGCCAATGACGCTGCCGGCGACTTCGTGAAGGAACATTTCGCACAACCCGGCGCCGAGGCGGCAGTCGACAAAGCCTTGCGTCTGGACAGCACGGTGATGCTGGTGGACGACCCGGTCAAACGCGTCGACAACATGACCATGGCCTGGGGCCTGGAAGCGCGCACACCGTTTCTCGACTATCGCTTGGTTGAACTGTCGGCGCGAGTGCCGGGCAATTTCAAACTCCCGGACGGCGGCAAGCAAGTGCTGAAAGAGGCGGCACGCCGGGTCATTCCGAGTGAAGTGATCGACCGCAAGAAAGGCTATTTCCCGGTGCCCGGCCTCAAGCATTTGCAGGGCGACACCCTCAACTGGGTGCGCGAACTGCTGCTCGATCCGAGTCAGGATCGCGGCCTGTTCAACCCGGCCATGCTCGACAAACTGCTGACTGATCCGCAAGGCCAACTGACGCCGTTGCGCGGCTCGAAGCTGTGGCAACTGGCAGCCCTGAACCTGTGGCTCAGTGAACAAGGAATCTGATTGATGAAACCCCACGCCACGGCCATCAACCAACGCCTGATTCGCGGCCAGACGCCGTCGTATGAACGTTTGCAGGCGCGTCTGGCCGAAGACGGCAACGAACTTGCGACCGCCCCGATTGCCGTGCATTGCGGCTGGGGCCGGTTGCTGATCGGCCACACCTTTCCCGACCCGGCGTCCCTCGCTCAGGAACTGCTTAACGAGCAGCCGGGCGAGCGTGATATCGCCCTGTACGTTGCCGCGCCCCAGCAGATTCTCGGTCTTGAACCGACGCAATTGTTCCTCGATCCGTCCGACACGCTGCGCCTGTGGTTCAGCGATTACCGTCAGGCCACCCGCGTGTTTCGCGGCTTCCGCATTCGACGTGCGCAAAGCGAGGCGGACTGGCAGGCGATCAATCAGCTGTATCAGGCGCGCGGCATGCTGCCGATCGATGCCACGCTGCTCACCCCGCATCATCAGGGCGGCCCGGTGTACTGGCTCGCCGAGGATGACGACAGCGGCGCGGTGATTGGCAGCGTCATGGGCCTGAATCATCACAAGGCCTTCAATGATCCGGAAAACGGCAGCAGCCTGTGGTGCCTCGCGGTTGATCCGCAGTGCTCGCGTCCCGGTGTCGGCGAAGTGCTGGTGCGCCACCTGATCGAACACTTCATGAGTCGCGGTCTGAGCTATCTGGATCTGTCCGTGCTGCACAACAACCGTCAGGCGAAAAACCTCTACGCCAAGCTCGGTTTCCGCAATCTCTCGACCTTCGCGATCAAGCGCAAGAACGGTATCAATCAGACGCTGTTTCTCGGTCCGGGCCCGGAAGCCAATTTCAATCCCTATGCACGGATCATCGTCGAGGAGGCTCACCGGCGCGGGATCGACGTGCAAGTCGATGATGCCGAGGCCGGATTGTTCACCCTCAGCCATGGCGGGCGCCGCGTGCGTTGCCGTGAATCGCTGAGCGATTTGACCAGTGCGATCAGCATGAGCCTGTGTCAGGACAAAAGCCTGACCCACAAAGCGCTGAAAGCCGCAGGGCTGAAATTGCCCTCGCAACAATTGGCCGGCAACGCTGACGACAATCTAGCGTTTCTCGATGAGCATCAGCGCGTGGTGGTGAAACCGCTCGACGGTGAACAGGGCCAAGGCGTGGCGGTGGATTTGCAAAGCATCGAAGAGGTGCAGCAGGCCATCGAAACGGCGAAGCAGTTTGACAGTCGGGTGCTGCTGGAGAGCTTTCACGAAGGCCTCGATCTGCGAATTCTGGTGATCGGCTTTGAAGTGGTGGCGGCAGCGATTCGTCGTCCGGCGGAAGTGATTGGCGATGGTCAGCATTCGATTGGTGCGCTGATCGAAGCCCAGAGCCGCCGTCGGCAAGCCGCTACGGGCGGCGAAAGCAAAATCCCGCTGGATCATGAAACCCAGCGCACTTTGCATGCGGCCGGTTACGACTACAGCAGCATTCTGCCGGCCGGTGAGCATCTGTTCGTACGGCGCACGGCGAATCTGCACACCGGCGGCACCTTGGAAGATGTCACGGCGATTCTGCATCCGACCCTGGTCGATGCGGCCGTGCGGGCGGCGCGGGCGCTGGATATTCCGATGGTCGGCCTCGATCTGATGGTGCCGGTGGCGGATCAGCCGGAGTACGTGTTTATTGAGGCCAATGAACGCGCAGGGCTGGCCAACCATGAGCCGCAGCCGACGGCGGAGCGCTTTGTCGATCTGTTGTTTCCGCACAGTCAGCCGGTTGTCTGAACATTTCCTGATCGTTCCCACGCTCGGCGTGGGAACGCCTCACCGGACGCGCTGCGTCCACTCTTGGGACGCAGAGCGTCCCGGGCTGCATTCCCACGCAGAGCGTGGGAACGATCAGTGCTCAACCCATCAGGAGTTTCCATGACCACACAAATCCCTGAACCAGATCTCAACTACCTGCAAAAAGTCCTGCTGGAAATGCTCGCCATTCCCAGCCCCACCGGGTTCACCGACACCATCGTGCGCTATGTCGCAGAACGTCTTGAAGAGCTCGGCATTCCCTTCGAAATGACCCGCCGCGGGACCATTCGCGCCACGCTCAAGGGCAAGAAAAACAGCCCCGACCGCGCCGTCTCCGCGCATCTGGACACCATCGGCGCCGCTGTGCGCGCAGTCAAAGACAACGGTCGCCTGACCCTAGCCCCGGTCGGCTGCTGGTCGAGCCGCTTTGCCGAGGGCAGTCGCGTCAGCCTGTTTACCGACAACGGCGTGATTCGCGGCAGCGTGTTGCCGCTGATGGCCTCCGGGCATGCCTTCAACACCGCCGTGGATGAGATGCCGATCAGTTGGGATCACGTCGAACTGCGTCTGGACGCGTACTGCGCGACCAAGGCCGATTGCGATTCGCTGGGCATCAGCGTCGGCGATGTGGTGGCGTTCGATCCGCTGCCGGAGTTCACCGAAAGCGGCCACATCAGCGCCCGCCATCTCGACGACAAGGCCGGCGTTGCCGCGCTGCTGGCATCGCTCAAAGCCATCGTCGACAGCGGCCAGGAACTGATGATCGACTGTCATCCGCTGTTCACCATCACCGAGGAAACCGGCAGCGGCGCGGCGGCGGCATTGCCGTGGGACGTCAGCGAGTTCGTCGGCATCGACATTGCACCGGTCGCGCCGGGGCAGCACTCCAGCGAACACGCGGTGAGCGTGGCCATGCAGGATTCCGGCGGGCCCTACGACTATCACCTGTCGCGGCACTTGCTGCGTCTGGCCGGTGAAAACGAGCTACCGGTGCGCCGCGACCTGTTCCGCTACTACTTCAGCGATGCACACTCGGCGGTGACCGCCGGCCACGACATCCGCACCGCCCTGCTCGCCTTCGGTTGCGACGCGACTCACGGTTACGAGCGCACGCACATCGACAGCCTCGCGGCGCTCAGTCGCTTGCTCGGGGCCTACATTCTGAGTCCGCCGGTATTCGCCAGCGATGCGGCGCCAGCCAATGCGTCACTCGACCGCTTCAGTCATCAGATCGAGCATGACACGCAGATGGAAAGCGATACGCGCGTGCCGTCGGTGGACAGTCTGGTGGGGCAGCGTTCGGAGAGTTAATCCATTTTCTGCGGTGACAGGACCGGCCCCATCGCTGGCAAGCCAGCTCCCACAGGTTCAGGGTGGAACACAGTATGTGTGTACCCCACAAATACTGTGGGAGCTGGCTCCAACAGGTTCAGGGTGGAACACAGTATTTGTGTACCCCTCAAATACTGTGGGAGCTGGCTCCCACAGGTTCAGGGTGGAACACAGTATTTGTGTACCCCTCAAATACTGTGGGAGCTGGCTCCCACAGGTTCAGGCTGGAACACAGTATTTGTGTACCTCACAAATACTGTGGGAGCTGGCTTGCCAGCGATGAGGCCGGCACAGGCAACACAAAAACTGGCAGCCCAACATCAATCGCCGTAGCATCCCGCCATTGATTTAGCCGAGGTGCCCATGCTCATTCCTTACGACGCCCTTGAAGTCGACACCCTCACCCGCCTGATCGAGGATTTCGTCACCCGCGACGGCACCGACAACGGCGACGACACCCCGTTGGAAACCCGCGTATTGCGCGTGCGCCAGGCGCTGACCAAAGGCCAGGCACTGATCGTCTTCGATCCGGAAAGCGAGCAGTGCCAACTGATGCTCAAACACGACGTGCCCAAGCACCTGTTCGACTGAAAGCCTCAGCGAAGCTTTTCCGTGGCTTGTTTGCGCTGGATCCGCTCATAGACCTCCGAGCGATGCACATTGACCTTCTGTGGCGCTTCGACGCCAAAGCGCACACTGGAACCGTTCACGGACAGAACGCGCAAGGTGATGTCATCACCGATTGAAATCAACTCACCAACGACACGGCTGAGCACAAGCATGAGATTCGTCCTTCAGGGTTAACGAGCCCTGAAGATGCGCGGCTTGCGGCGGCTCTACAATGCGTGGCGAGCAAATCAGTAATGCCCTACGCCGTGCAGCGCGGCCGCCCTTCAGACATTTCCTGCAAATCGTTAAACAGGCGTCTTCTCACGCGGCGGAAAAGCGCGGACCAAATAGAATCACGCTGGCACCGATCACGCACAACGCCACGCCGATCCAGTCTGAGCCCAGCGGCCGAACCCGCTCGACCACCGCCAGCCAGCCAATCGAAGCCACGATGTAGATCCCGCCATAAGCGGCGTAGGCGCGACCGGCATAGGCCGCCTCGACGCGCGTCAACAACAGCGCGAACAGGGTCAAACTGAGCAGCGCAGGAATCACCCACAAGGCGCTTTTGCCCTGACGCAGCCACATGAAGAAGGCGAAACAACCGGCAATTTCAAACAGCGCCGCGAGGAAGAACCACAGGTAGTTGAGCATTTGCACGTCCAGACAGGGTGACCATTGCGGCCACCCTATCGACGCGTCAAGCCAGGGGCAAGTTTAGCCGTTGTTCTGCTTGGCCTTGGCACGCATCTTTTCGGCCATGGCGGTCATTTCGTTGTAGAGCAGTTGCGGATTCTTCTGTTTGATCGCCCAGGCCATGCGGCCCTGCTCGTGAGGCAAAATCATGAACTCGCCGGCCGCCACTTGCTGATAGATGTAGTCGGCGATGTCCGCAGCAGTAATCGGCGAACTTTCCAGCAACTTGCCGACCTGAGCTTTCATGGCCGGGGTCGGGCCACGGAAAGAATCGAGCAGATTGGTCTGGAAGAACGACGGGCAAACCACATGCACACCGACTTCCTGTTGCGCCAGTTCGATCAACAGACTTTCCGACAACGCCACCACGCCAGCCTTGGCCACGTTGTAGTTGCTCATCGCCGGGCCTTGCATCAGCGCGGCCATGGAGGCGATGTTGATGATCTTGCCTTTGCTTTGTTCAAGCAGCGGCAGGAACGCTTTGCAGCCCTTGACCACGCCCATCAGGTTGATCGCGATCTGCCAGTCCCAGTCTTCCAGCGACAGCTCGCTGAAGAACCCGCCCGAGGCGACACCGGCGTTATTGACGATGATGTCGATGCCGCCGAGTTTCTCTTCGCAGGCCTGAGCGAACGCGGTGAGCTGGCTGTAATCACGCACATCGCAGCGCTGGATAAAACCGTCGCCGCCAGCCTCGCGGACCATTTTCAGGGTTTCCTGCAGACCGGGTTCGCTGACGTCGGACAAGGCCAGTCGCCAGCCTTCATGCGCCCAGCGCAGCGCGATTTCGCGACCCAGGCCCGAGCCTGCACCAGTGATCATCATGCGATTTTGCATAGCGGACAGCCTTGTTGTTCCGGGAAAGATGCGCCGAGTGTAGCGAAGGAACTGTGTGGGCCCACGCTCCATCAAGTTGCTGAATGGAGGATCAAAAGATCGCAGCCTGCGTCAGCTCCTAAACCAATTCCTGCAGGAGCTGCCGCAGGCTGCGATCTTTTGATCATTCGCTGTAAAGGAAATAAGCGAGTAATCCAAATACCTTAAAAAAACATTGAATTTTCTTTCATCCGCACCGGTCGGAATTTATAAGCCGTCTGGAATTACTTAGTCTCCAGTCGCCCCTTGAACAGCAAGACTTCTCGAACACAATCAACAAGGAAATCGACATGGGCACAATTCTTATCATTATCCTGATCCTGTTGCTGATCGGTGGTCTGCCGGTCTTCCCGCACTCCAGAAGTTGGGGTTACGGTCCTTCGGGCATTATCGGCGTGGTGTTGGTCGTGCTGTTGGTACTGTTGTTACTCGGCAGGATATAAAGATTCAGGCATAAAAAAAGAGGCCCTGTTCAGGGCCTCTTTTTTATTGCGCGGATTTTGCGC
The DNA here is from genome assembly GCF_044742875.1 of Pseudomonas sp. NPDC087817. Lineage (NCBI taxonomy): Bacteria > Pseudomonadati > Pseudomonadota > Gammaproteobacteria > Pseudomonadales > Pseudomonadaceae > Pseudomonas > Pseudomonas sp. NPDC087817. Next base: position 45,928 of record NZ_JBIUVJ010000019.1, on the reverse strand, counting down.
TAACGAGCAATCAGTCCGGCTTGCCGTTAATCACACCGGCGGTGTTGTCCATCAGGCTCTTGGTCGCCGTTTGCAGGAACGACTCCAGCTTGAGTTTCAACTCTTCGGTGCGCGGTGCATTCGGCACGATCTCGGCGTGTGGATTGGCACCCATCTGGTACTGCCACATCTTCGGCCCCATTTCCTTGTCTTTCGGCAGCACGAGGATCTGGTCAGCGGTGACGATGGCGGTGGTCTGCTCACTGCCCGACGGCTTGATCACACCGAAACCGGTGTCGCCTTCCGGCAGGTTGAGCAGGTCACGGCCCCAGCACTGATGACGCACTTCGCCACCCAGACGACCCATGATGGTCGGCACGATGTCGATCTGCGTACCAACGGTGTGGTCACGCGTACCGAACTTCTCCTGAATGCCCGGGGCAATCATCAGCATCGGCACGTTGAAGCGGCCCAGGTCCATTTCGGTGATCTGGCGTTCGTTGCCAAAACCGTGGTCGCCGACGATGACGAACAGGGTTTCCTTGAAGTACGGCTCTTTGCGCGCCTTCTCGAAGAACTGACCCAGTGCCCAGTCGGCGTAACGCATGGCGGTCAAGTGTTCGTTGAGCGAACCGCGATCAGTCACGCGCTCGACCGGCAATGGCGTCGGCAGCGCATATGGCGTGTGGTTGGACAGGGTTTGCAGCAATGCGTAGAAAGGCTTGCCGTTTTCCCGCGCCTTGAGCTCGACCAGACCACGGTCGAACATGTCCTGGTCGGACACGCCCCACGTCGGGTCGGAGAACACCGGGTTGACGAAGTCGTTACGGCCAACGAAGTTGGTCATGCCCTGGTTGCTGAAGAAACCCGACTGGTTGTCCCAGGCGAAGTCACCGTTGTAGACGTACACGTCGTCGTAGTCACGGGCACTGAGCAACTGCGGCAGACCGGACAGTTTGTGGCTGCCTTCCGGGGTCTGCATCAGGTATTCGAAACCTGGCAGGTTGGGGAAGCAGGCCATGGTCGCGAACATACCCTGGTGGGTGTGCGTACCGTTGGAGAAGAAGCGGTCGAACAGCAGGCCTTCCTTCGACAACTTGTCCAGATACGGCGTGATGTTGCCCGGTGCCCCCAATGCGCCGACCGAATGACCGGCCATGCTTTCCATCAGGATCACCACGACGTTCTTGATCGGCAGGGTCTTGTCGGCCGGCGGCGTGTACTCGCGGCGCACGGCGGCGATGTCGGCATCGACCAGTTTGTCGTCCGGCATCAGTAGCATGTCGCGCACGACTTTCTGCGCTTGTTCTTGCGGCAGCGTGGCTTTCCAGATGTTGTCGCGATCTTCGCCCATGCGGTCCTTGGCGGCGGCGATCAGCGACAGCGTACCGTTGAGGCCGAGCTGGTTGGCGAAGTTCGAGTCGGTGGTGTAGACGTCGCCCCAGCGCATTGGCGGGCCTTGGCGCAGAGTGCCACGGGCCGCGACCACGCAGATCAGCAGGCAGACCACGAATACCGCAAGGCGTGTGTACCACGGCGCCACCTGACGGGTGCCGACGCTACCGCCACTGAAGGGCCCGCGTGGACGCGTGGCACGGTCGGCGCCTTTGAATGCCAGGGTCAGAATGACAGTGCCGATCACCCAGGCCAGCAGATAGCGAACCACCGGAAAACCGTACCAGAGCATGCTCATCACGGTTTTCGGGTCTTCTTTCACGTACTGGAACACCAAGCCGTTGAGGCGCTGGTGGAACTCGCGATAGAAGTCCATCTCCATCAGGCCGAGGAACAGCGCGATGCTCGAGGCGATCGTCAGCCACAGACGGAAGAAACCACGTGCAGCCATCGCCCTGGCACTGAACAGTGCCAACACCAGCGGAATGCAGACGTAGACCACCAGGCGCAGGTCGAAACGCAGGCCATTGGCGAAAGCTTCGAGGAAGGTCGAGGCCGGGGTGTCGAGGATCATCTCGCGGTTGTAGACCAGCAGCGCGAGGCGCAGCACGGAAAACATCACCATCATGACCAATGCACACAGCAGCGTGTAGGCCAGATGCGATTTGACGGTCGGTTGCAGCAGGCGAGCAGAAGATCGCTGCTGATTCAGGGCGTCCGGGTTTGCCATGTCGTTTTAGGACCCATTGGAAGTTGAAGTTGCAAAAATACAGCGGCGCCATGCCCTCTGTTGGTCATTCCAGACCCCGGGGCGTGCGCGGTGCGCAAATGTTGCACGATCACTCGCACCATTGCCATTGATTACTGCCCCGCCATACGACACTTTCATTTAAAGCGGCGGCAGACCGGAACAGCGTGCAAACAGCGCGGGCGAATTGTCTTGAACAGGTTGTGAAAATTTCGTGCAACGCATATCTGGAAACACAATATAGATACAAAGCAAAACGCCCCGACTTGATCGGGGCGTTTTGCTGTCTGCGCGACGATTACTTTTCCGCGCGTTCTTTCAGGGCTTTCAGTGTGTTGAACGGCGCATCAACCACAAACTTGTTGGCGACCATCGCCGGGACACTGCCGCCTGGCTCGGTGTGCACTTGATAGGTCACTTCGACCTGATCGCCTTTCGGTACGAACTTCCAGAAGCCTTTGACCTGAGTGACACGGACAAAACCTTTCTCTTCCGGAATGTACTTCGGCAGACCTTCGAGGTTACGAGTGAGACTGCCATCAGCACCTTCAACCGTGGTGATGTGCAGCACCGAATCACGCGAGGTCACTGGCCACGGCGTGTTGAACTGAGTGTAGGTCCAGCTTTGATCGCCTTCGTGCTTGAGCAGCTTCTGCGACTTGCATTCGTAGATCCAGGCGCAGGCGCCGGAGACGTCTTCCTGCAAGGCGCGCAGTTTGGCAATGGTGGTCTTCATCAGGGTTACACCCTGGTAGGACTTGTAATCAGAACCCGGCACTTCGGCCAGCGAGACCTTGATGCCATCCTGCTCCTTGGCGACCTTCCAGTCCTCAGCCTGAGCGACGGACGTCGCCAGCACAGCAGTCAAACCACACAACACAGCGATACGATGCAGCGAACCCATAGTCTTATTCCTTATTGTTGAAGTTCCGTTCGTTTGACACATCACGCCGCCGTCATTTGCTCCCACCAGCCGATCAATCTGATCGCTTCTTCCGAACTGCTGCCACAGACTTCGACATCAGCAGCGAAGCCGGAACAGACTGCCGGGCGCTCCGGGCGGCCGAAAATGCTGCACAGGTTTTCGACCGAGAGTTGCACGCAACGTTCGCCGGCAGGTTTGCCATCAGGCATGCCGGGAATCGGCGAGCTGATGGAAGGGGCAATGCAGCAAGCGCCACAGCCTTCACGGCATTTCATGACGAACAATTCCTCGCGACGGGCGATGTGTAAAAGGCACGCGGAACAGAGTAACCGCTAAAACGGTTGTTTAAAATTCCCTGAACCGGGGTTTTTACGGATAAGTGAATGTGACTGACCAGTCTCCGACAAAGCGTCTGGTTCGCGGGTCACAGATGCATGGCATTTACTGCTTGAATTCAAAATCCAGCGCCGCACCTTCCACTTCCCGGCGCTCTTCGTTGCGCAGTTGCAACTGCATTTCGTTGCTGAGCAAACGGCCGTTGAGCTGGAACCCACTGTTTTTCTCGCCAAAAAACTGCGGCAGGATCGGCTCGCGTTTGGGCAGGACGACGGTACCAGGCGGTTTCAGCTCCTGGACCATGTCCTTGGGCAGGCTCAAGTCCAGTTTGGCTGGCGGCAATTTGGTTTTCACCACTTCGCTGGCAGGTTTCGACTTGGAGGCAATCGGGGTGCGTTTTTTAACGGCTTTTTGCTGCGACTTCTTCGCAGGCCCAGCCTTTTCAACTGCCGCCGATTTTTTTGCTGTGGTCGTCGCTGCCGGTTTTTCCTGAGCCGCAGCCGCCATGACACCAGGCGCATGACTGATCATCAGCAAACAGAACAAAACCCCAGCGGCAGAAAAAATCGCTTTCATGGACCCAACGACACTAACGGCAGAGGGCCATATGCTCGCTTGTTGGACGCCACAAGACAAGCATGTCCGACCGCTCGTTCAGAATCCGCCGGCCGTTTCCTGACACAGTTGGGTCGCCAGCAGGCCCAGCGTCATCAACGCCCGCTCCGCCTCACGGTTCCACGGAATGCCGCAGTTCAGGCGGATACAGTGGTTGAATTGCTCGGTGTTACTGAAAATCAGTCCCGGTGCGATGCTGATGCCCTGCTGTAATGCGCGGACATGCAATTCTTGCGTATTGACTCGCCCCGGCAGACTCACCCAAAGAATGAAACCGCCCGTGGGCCGGGTCATTTGCGTACCTTCGGGGAAGTACTGCTGCACCGCCAACTGGAAGGCACTGAGGTTTTTCCGGTATTCCTGGCGGATGTACCGTAAATGCCGGTCATAACCACCGTTTTCCAGATAGGCGGCAATCGCCATCTGCGTAACGCTACACGCCGAATGCGTGCTGAAGGTCTGCAAACGCTGAATTTCCTGCTGATACTTGCCGGCAATCATCCAGCCGATGCGCACACCGGGCGACAGGGTTTTCGAGAAGCTCGAGCAGTAGATCACCCGGTCCAGCCGGTCGTAGGCCTTGAGCGCTTTGGTGCGCCCCTGTTCGAACATCAACTCACCATAGATGTCGTCCTCGACGATCTGGATATCGAAATCCGAGGCCAGGCGCAGCAGTTGTTTCTGACGCTCTTCGGGCATGGTGCCGCCCAGCGGATTGCTCAGGCGCGTGGTGAGCACCAGCGCTTTGATCGACCATTGATTGGCCGCCAGTTGCAGGGCTTCGAGGCTCATACCGGTGGCAGGATCGCTGGGGATTTCGATGACTTTCAGGCCCAACAGGTCGGCCAGTTGCAGCAGACCGTAATAGGTCGGTGATTCGGCGGCGATCAGATCGCCCGGACGGGTCAACACCCGCAACGACATCTGCAAGGCATCGACACAGCCGTGGGTGATCACCACCTCCGAGGGATCAACCACCACTCCGGCGTCGCGCATGCGGATCGCCACTTGTCGACGTAGCGGTTCGAAACCCGGGCTGAACATGTAGCTGAACGCGCGCGGACTGTGGAAGCGCGTGACTTTGGCCAATTGCTGATGCAATGCCCGCACCGGCAAGTAATCAACACTCGGTACGGCGGCGCCCAACGGGAATACACCTTCGCGGCGCGACTCGACCAGCACCTGTTGAATGATGCTGCTGCGCGTAACCAGCCCGGGGCGCTCGACCCGGGCGATATCCGGCGTCGGTGCCGTCAGCGCAGGCGTCTGGTGCACGTAATAACCTGATTGCGGCCGCGCACGAATAAGCCCCTGATCCTCGAGGTTGGCGTATGCCTGCAACACCGTCGCATGGCTGACGTTGAGCTGCGAACTCATCTTGCGCACCGAAGGCACGCGCTCCCCCGGTTGATAGACACCACGGCGAATGTCTTCGGCCAGTTGCTGAGCAATACGTTGGTAGAGCAAGAGATTGGTCACGACGCAGCACTCGATTTCACGGGCATTTTATTCTTGTGTGAAACAATACCGGAACAGTTTAGAAGTGTACTGGGACAGTTGTCACTCTAGTCGACCATACAGTGCAGTGTCTGCCACAACTGTATCGATTTGCGAGCTATTCGACAGACGTAAAAAAGCCCGGTACTGCATGACAGCCCGGGCTTTCCAGAGACGCAACCCTTAGCGGGCGGCGCCGAGCTGGCCTTTTTCGTCGGAGAAAACAATTTCAACGCGACGGTTCTGTGCGCGTCCACGCTCGGAAGCGTTGGCGTCCACCGGGTATTCGTCGCCGTAACCCTCAACCTGAATGCGTTTGTCGTCGATGCCCAGATCCATCAGCACATCGGCCACCGATTGCGCGCGGTCGCGGGACAGTTTGAGGTTTTCCTGTTTTCCGCCGGTGCTGTCGGTATAGCCCTCGATGCGTACCACACGCTTCGGGTTCAACTGCAGGAACTGCACGATCTTCAGGACGACACGATTGGCCGAGTTTTTCAGCTCCGCCTCACCCGTGTCGAACAACACATCACCGAGGGTCATCACCAGACCACGATCGGTCTGCGTGGTGGCCAGCGCGACGATTTGCTCTTCGAGCCATTTGCCCTGCTGCTGCACGCTGAGCAGTTTCGATTCACGCAGGGCCAACTGCAGGCGCTGACGCTCCAGCTCGAGCTTGGCAGCGCGCTCCTCGTTGAGCACCTGATTGGTATGCTCGCGGGCGATTTCGCTGTAGCGCTGGCTCAGGTAGGCGTAATGCACCACGTCCGAACCACTGCCCCAGTAAGTGGACAGGCGATCGGCACGGGCCAGGGACTCACCGGCGCGAATCACGTCTTTCGGCGCAATACGCAGCACGTTGGAGTCTTCCTTGACCTTCTGGAAATCGGCGCCGGCTTCTTGCAAAGCGGATTCGCTGTGTTGCCCGGCGCAGCCGTAAAGGCTGGCGCAACCGGCGAGGATCAGACCACCGAGAACTCTGGGCTTGAGGCTCATTGGGCGTCTCCCAACTGTTTGCGCAAACGGGCGATGCGAGTGTTGAGCACATTCACCTGTTCTTCGCTCTTTTGGGTCAGCACTTTGGCTTCGGCCAGACGCGCATCCAGTTCGGCCTGTTCCGCGCGCATGCGCGCATTGCGGTAGGACTCGTCAGCCATGTTGCCTTTGGCGCGGTTGTATTTGGTTTCGGCCAGTTTCATTTCCGGCACGTCATCAGCGGTGGCGCCTACGGCCTTGGCCTGGGCAATGGTCTGTTCGGTCAGGCGCATTTGTTCAACGGGTGCCGGATCGGTCGCGCAACCGGCCAGGGCCAGAACGGCCACAGCCGCGAAAAGAGGTCGAATACTCACTAAGAATCCCTACTGTTTTGGGGCACTGACAGGTTGTTGCGGCTGTTGCTGCTGCGCCTTCCAGCGCTCGATATTGCGTTGCAGCGCGGCTTCCGTCAGTCCGGACGCGGGCAATTCTGTCATCTTTTTGGCCAACTGTCCGCGCAACCACGGATCGTTGCACGCCGAGTTATGGGAAACCGCGAGGAACAGCCCCGGCCGATCGATGGGTTGCTCAAACGCCAGCAGGTCATTGGCCATACCCAGCGCCTGCGCGGCGGCCATGCCGGAGTAGCGGCCAGCGAGTACATATTCCACTTCACCCAACAGCAATTTCTGAAAGGCCTGAGTGAGGTTTGCTGTCCGGGTCAGGGTCAGATTCTGCTCGGCGAAAGTGCCGAATGCCTGGGTCATACGAGACTTTTCCGACAAGCCACCCGTATGACCGTGCAGGTCGCGGGCTTCACTGTAAGCCAGCGTCGAGCCCTTGCGGGTCCATACCAGATAGTCGTTTTCCAGCAGTGGCGGATGGATGTAGTCGAGATTTTCCAGCTCGGTGAAGGCCAGCGGCGCATCAGCCAGCATGTCCATGCGCCCGCTGCGCACTTCGTCGAGGGCTTGCGAGCGTTTGCCGGCGTAAAGCAACTCGACCTTTATGCCGAGGTCTTTGGCGACTTGTTGCAACAGGTCGGCGCTCGCACCGATCAGTTGTTTGGGGTTCTGCGGATCCTGCCACAGGTACGGCGGCGCGTCCGGGCTGCCGGTGACGACGAGGCGCTCGCACTTGCCGGCAGCCGCAGCCATCCCCGGCAAGAGGATCAATCCTAATAACAACCTGCGGCGCAGATCCATGGCAAAACGCTCCCGCTCAAATCCGAGTCAAAAAAAAGCCCGACCAAAAGGTCGGGCTCTTTATAAGTGAAGCCGCTGGATTAGACCAGCTTCTCCAGCTCAGGTACCGCTTCGAACAGATCAGCCACGAGACCGTAATCGGCCACCTGGAAGATCGGCGCTTCTTCGTCCTTGTTGATCGCAACGATCACTGTGGAGTCTTTCATGCCGGCCCGGTGCTGGATCGCGCCGGCGATCCGGACGGCGCGGTACAGCTGTGGCGCAACGATCTTGCCGGTCTGACCGACCTGCATGTCGTTCGGTACGAAACCTGCGTCGACCGCGGCGCGCGAAGCACCCACGGCAGCGCCCAGCTTGTCGGCCAGAGCGTACAGGTGTTTGAAGTTGTCGCCGTTCTGCATGCCGCGGCCGCCGGAAACGACGATCTTGGCAGCGGTCAGTTCCGGACGATCGGACTTGGCCAGTTCTTCGCCGACGAAGCTGGAGATACCAGCGTCGTGCGCAGCGCCAACGGCTTCAACAGCAGCCGAACCACCTTCAGCGGCAACCGGGTCGAAACCGGTGGCACGTACGGTGATCACTTTGATCGCAGCGGTCGATTGCACGGTAGCAATGGCGTTACCGGCGTAGATCGGGCGCTTGAAGGTGTCAGCGCTTTCGACCGAGATGATCTCCGAGATCTGGTCAACGTCCAGCGCAGCGGCAACGCGCGGCAGGATGTTTTTGCCGTTAGAGGTCGCGGCAGCCAGGATGTGGCTGTAGCCCTTGCCCAACTCAGCAACCAGAGGAGCAACGTTTTCCGGCAACTGATGCGCGTAAGCGGCATTGTCAGCGTTCAGGACTTTGCTCACACCAGCGATTTTCGCAGCAGCTTCAGCCACGGCACCAGCGCCAAGACCTGCAACCAGAACGTGGATGTCGCCGCCGATTTTGGCAGCAGCAGCCACGGTGTTCAGTGTGGCCGGAGCCAGCACCTTGTTGTCGTGTTCAGCGATTACCAAGATAGTCATGATCAGATTACCTTCGCTTCGTTTTTCAGTTTCTCAACCAGTTCAGCCACCGACTTGACCTTGATACCTGCGCTGCGTGCAGCCGGCGCTTCGACTTTCAGGGTTTTGTTGGTGGAGGCGGTGGAAACGCCCAAAGCGTCTGGAGTCAGCACTTCGAGAGGCTTCTTCTTGGCTTTCATGATGTTTGGCAGAGACGCGTAGCGCGGCTCGTTCAAACGCAGGTCGGTGGTGACGATCGCTGGCAGTTTCAGCGAAACAGTCT
>NZ_JBIUVJ010000019.1:0-36971 GCF_044742875.1 Pseudomonas sp. NPDC087817 | reverse complement strand
TTCGCGGGTCACGGCAACGCTGTCGCCCGAGACTTCGACTTTCGAAGCGAACGTGCCCTGACCGTAGCCGCTCAGTGCAGCGAGCATCTGGCCGGTCTGGTTGTTGTCGCTGTCGATGGCCTGTTTACCAAGGATCACCAGCTGAGGCTGTTCCTTGTCGACCACAGCCTTGAGCAGCTTGGCCACGGCGAGCGAGGTCAGATCTTCAGCGGATTCGACGAGGATGGCACGGTCGGCACCCAGAGCCAGTGCGGTACGCAGCTGCTCCTGAGCGGTGGTCGGGCCGATGGAGACGACGACGATTTCAGTCGCAACACCTTTCTCTTTCAGGCGTACGGCTTCTTCCACTGCGATTTCGCAGAACGGGTTCATCGACATCTTGACGTTGGCGAGATCGACGCCGGAATTGTCCGCCTTGACGCGAACCTTGACGTTGTAATCCACAACGCGTTTGACAGCTACAAGAACCTTCATGGATTCCTCGTTACTCTCCGGTGAAAAGAAAGTCGCCTAGGCGAACCTGGCGGTTGATGCTCATCAGGCTAAAAGGGCACCTCTAAAAACGCCGACATGGGTGCGGGGTGATTCACGGTGAGAGGAGCTGTGACCGTTCGTCAGTGGTGACTGACAAGTCATGGATCTTCACGCTGTGTAAACTGCGCGCCGGAACTGCGCTGCGCATCACCTTCTACTGCCTGTGCCCTGTCTTTAGAGGTGCTCTTGAAACCGCCAGTCTGCCTACGACGAGCGCAAAACCGCCCGTATCTTGACCGGAACGCCTATTCCGGTCAATACGGCAAAATGGTCGTTCATAAGCCGCGCTTCTTTGATTTCTCTGGGCTGGAGCCAATTCAAACAAACGTTTGTATTGGACGCTCGGAGTGGTGTAGATATAATGCGCCCCCTAGAGAGAAAGGTGGCTTCTCCTTTATCCCCCTTGACGTTAACGTAAAGGCATAACGGATGCGACATCAAACCTCCAAATTAGAAAAAAAACTGTTGAGCCTTGAGTAGGAGATAGCCTGTGGAACGCGAATACATGGAATTCGACGTGGTCATCGTCGGTGCCGGCCCCGCTGGCCTGTCCGCCGCCTGCCGGCTGAAGCAGAAGGCCGCCGAAGCCGGTAAGGAAATCAGCGTCTGCGTGGTCGAAAAAGGCTCCGAAGTCGGCGCACACATCCTGTCAGGTGCTGTATTCGAACCTCGTGCCCTGAACGAGTTGTTCCCGGACTGGAAAGAACTCGGCGCCCCGCTGAACACCCCGGTCACCCGCGACGACATTTTCGTGCTGAAAAACGCCGACAGTGCGCAAAAGATTCCTGACTTCTTTGTGCCCAAGACCATGCACAACGAAGGCAACTACATTATCTCCCTCGGCAACCTGTGCCGCTGGCTGGCCCAGCAGGCCGAGAACCTCGGCGTGGAAATCTACCCGGGCTTCGCCGCTCAGGAAGCATTGATCGACGAAAGCGGCATCGTGCGCGGGATCATCACCGGTGATCTGGGTGTCGACCGTGAAGGTAATCCGAAAGAAGGCCTGTACACCCCGGGCATGGAACTGCGTGGCAAATACACGCTGTTCGCCGAAGGCTGCCGTGGCCACATCGGCAAACAACTGATCAAGCGCTTCAACCTCGACAGCGATGCCGACGCTCAGCACTACGGCATCGGCCTGAAAGAAATCTGGGAAATCGACCCGGCCAAACATCAGCCAGGTCTGGTAGTACACACCGCCGGCTGGCCGCTGGACATCATGGGCACTGAAAACACCGGCGGCTCGTTCCTCTATCACCTGGAAAACAATCAGGTGGTGGTCGGTCTGATCGTTGATTTGTCCTACAGCAACACCTACCTGTCGCCATTCGACGAATTCCAGCGCCTCAAGCATCACCCGGTGCTGGCTCAGTACCTGGAAGGCGGCAAGCGCGTCAGCTACGGCGCCCGCGCGATCTGCAAAGGTGGCCTGAACTCGCTGCCGAAAATGGTCTTCAAGGGCGGTGCGCTGATCGGTTGCGACCTGGGCACTCTGAACTTCGCCAAGATCAAAGGCAGCCACACCGCAATGAAGTCGGGCATGCTCGCCGCAGAATCTGTGGCCGACGCGCTGTTCGCCGAGAAGGATGGCACCGAAGAGCTGACCACTTACGTCGACGCCTTCAAAAAGAGCTGGCTCTACGACGAACTGTTCGCCAGCCGCAACTTCGGCCCGGCGATCCACAAGTTCGGCGCCATCGTCGGCGGTGGTTTCAACTGGCTGGACCAGAACATCTTCGGCGGCAAACTGCCGTTCACCCTGCACGACACCAAGCCGGACTACGCTTGCCTGAAGCTGGCAGCCGACTGCAAAAAGATCGACTACCCGAAACCCGACGGCAAACTCAGCTTCGACAAACTCAGCTCGGTGTTCATCTCCGGTACCAACCACGAAGAAGAACAGCCCTGCCACCTGAAGCTGACCGATCCGAGCATCCCGATCAGCAAGAACCTGCCGCTGTACGACGAACCGGCGCAGCGCTACTGCCCGGCCGGCGTCTACGAAGTGATTACCAAGGAAGACGGCGAGAAGCGCTTCCAGATCAACGCCCAGAACTGCGTGCACTGCAAGACCTGTGACATCAAGGACCCTTCGCAGAACATCACCTGGGTCACGCCGGAAGGCGCCGGCGGCCCGACTTATCCAAACATGTAAGTCGAAGCGCTGAACATCAAGGCTCCCGAATAGGGGGCCTTTTTCTTGCCTGCGGTTCAGTGCATCACATCAACACCTGTGGGAGCTGGCTTGCCAGCGATGGCGGTGGATCAAGCGACATCTATGTTGAATGTGCCGACCTCATCGCTGGCAAGCCAGCTCCCACACGGACTGTGTAAATCCTCAAGCAGCGCGCTCATCACCCGGACTGCGCTCGAAATAGCGCTTGTACTCGCGACTGAACTGCGACGTACTCTGATACCCCACACGATGCGCCACCTGCGCCACACCGAGCCCTTCAGCTACCAACAACGTCTGCGCTTTCAACAACCGCAAACGCTTCAGATACTGCACCGGCGACAACAACGTGCTGCGTTTGAAATGCTCATGAAACGTCGAAATACTCATGTTCGCGCAACCGGCCAGGGTCTCGACGTTCAACGGCTCGGTGTAATGCGCATGCAGATGACTGATCGACGCTGCGACCCGCGCAAACTGCCCCTGCTGCTCGACCAGCGCACGCAACACATCGGCCTGCGGCCCACGCAATGCCGTAAACAGCAACTCACGCACTCGCGCCGGCCCAAGAATCTGGCATTCCAGCGGATCGTGCAGACAACTCAGCAAGCGCTCGACACAGCCGCGCATGTCATCGTCGAGCACCACCGAAGTCATCGACTCCGGCGTTTGCGCCGGGATGTGTCGCCCCGGCGCCAGCCCCATGGCCAGCACCAACTCACCGAGCAACACCCGGTCAATCGCCACCGAAACACCCAGCAACGGCGCATCCGGCAAGGCAAAGGTTTCGCACTCGAACGGCACCGGCAGCGCCTGAATCAGATAATGCCCGGCACCGTACTCCATCGTCCGAGGCCCGAGAAACGCCAGTTTGCTGCCCTGGGCGATGATCATCAGGCTCGGCTCGTAAATGTGCGGGCCACGGGCAACGTCGCAACTGGCACGCAGCACCTGCACTCCCGGCAACCCGGTCTGGCTGTAACCATCGCGCAGCGCCAGCGGTTCGATTAGCGAAACCAGCGTGGCATTGGCATCAAGGTGACGGGTCAATTGCATCGACATGTTCTTCACAAAAATCACGGAAAAAGGGATGAAAGCATCATCGCAGATCCTTTTGCCAATGCGACCGAGCAAACCCGCATGCCGGAGGATTAGGCATGAGACCCGGAGGAATCGTCATGGCCGGACCGTCAGTCGGCGCCCAGAATGCGCCGCCTCACTTGTCACTGCTTTTGCGAGGTTCCACATGTACACCGCCATCGGCTATGCCGCCCAATCGGCCACCACGCCCCTCGCCCCGATGAAGTTCGAACGCCGCAGCCCACGGGCCGACGACGTCGCCATCGAAATCCTCTACTGCGGCGTCTGCCATTCCGACATCCACCAGGCGCGCAACGAATGGGGCATCGCCGTTTACCCGTTGATGCCAGGCCATGAGATCGTCGGAAAAGTCACCGCGATCGGTGCGAATGTCACACAACACAAGGTAGGCGATCTGGTCGGCGTTGGCTGCATGGTCGACTCCTGCCGCACCTGCGAAGCCTGCCAATCGAACCTTGAGCAATACTGCCTCGAAGGTCCGACCATGACTTACGCCACACCGGATCGGGTCGATGGCAGCAACACCATGGGCGGCTACTCCGACAGCATCGTGGTCAGCGAGCACTTCGTCGTGCGCATTCCGGAAAAACTGGCTTTGGCCAGCGCCGCACCGATTCTCTGCGCCGGCATCACTACCTACTCGCCGCTCAAGCACTACGGCGTCAAGGCCGGCGACAAGGTCGGGATTCTCGGCATGGGCGGCCTCGGCCACATGGGCATCAAGTTCGCCAAAGCCATGGGCGCCGAAGTCACGCTGTTCACCCGTTCAGCGAGCAAGGCTGAAGAAGGTCGCCGTCAGGGTGCCGATCATGTGATCGTCTCCACCGATGCCGAGCAAATGAAAGCCGCTGCCGGTTACTTCGACTTCCTGCTCGATACCATCCCGGTGCAGCACGACCTCAACCCATACCTCGACACCCTGCGTTTTGACGGCGTGCACATTCTGGTCGGCCTGATCGAGCCGGTTGATCCGCCGGTACACGCTGGCAAACTGGTGATGAGCCGCCGCGTGCTGGCAGGTTCCTTGATCGGCGGCATCGCAGAAACCCAGGAAGTGCTGGATTTCTGCGCTGAACACAACATCACCTGCGATATCGAAATGCTCGACATCCGCCAGATCAACGAGGCTTACGCCCGAATGATCGCCGGTGACGTGAAGTACCGTTTCGTGATCGACATGGCGACGCTCAAGGTTTAAATCTTCAGACCGAGTTCCGCCGAGAGCCGGGCTGTGACCCCTTTGATCAGGGGGATCAGCTCGGCCATTTTTTCCAGCGGCATGTACGGCACGGTGCTGGCGATACTGATCGCCGCCACGATGCCCTTGCTCGCATCCCGAATCGGCGCCGCCACGCAGCGGATCGACGGTTCGTTGTCCTCCAGATCGAAGGCGTAGCCACCCGCGACGTACTCGATCATGCGCTGCTCAAGCTGTTCCCACGACTGCTGGGGATGCTGCGGCCAGAACTGACTTTTCCCACCCGCCGGCAGGCTGATGTCGTACAGACGCTGCCAATCTTTCGGCGAGTCATCGAGCATCAACGCCTTACCGATACCGGTCCGTGCCAGCGGCATGCGATGGCCGACCCGCGAACGCATTTCCGGGCCGTTGCGCCCCGGATTCTTCAGCAGATACAGCACTTCGTCGCCTTCACGAATGCCCAAGTGCACCGTGTCGCCGGTCAACGCCGACAACTCGTCCAGATACGGCCCGGCCAGACTCACCAGCGGCAACTCTTCGCGCGCCTGGAAACCCAGCTCGATCAGCTTCGGCCCGAGCAGATAACCGACTTGCGGCACCACGCGCAGGTAGCGCTCGTCGACCAGGCAACTGGCCAGACGATGGGTGGTGCTGCGCGTGGTACCGATCAGTCGGGCAATTTCTTTGAGATCACGGGCGCCACTCGCCACTGCCTGCACCACACCCAAGCCGCGCAATAGCGTCTGGGTGCCGGTGGGCGCGGCGTCCTTGGTTTTTTCCGGGGCGTCTTCCTGCATATCCAGCCTTTACCGTTGAGCGAGGGAACGGGCGGCATTATGGTCGCCCGATGCTGACCACTACAACTCGATACGTTCGACCTTGCCCACCAGCAGCACGTAGGACAAAGCACCGATCAGTGCGAGAACCGCGATATAGGTGATCGCCGGGGCAAAGGAATCACCACTGGCGAGGAAACCGATCACGATCGGCGTGGCAATTGCCGACAAGTTACCGATGAAATTGAACACCCCACCGGTCAGCCCGAGCAGACGCGCCGGCGCGAGGGTCGAAACCAGCGACCAGGTGATCGAGGCCAGACCATTGCCGAAAAACGCCAGGGCCAGAAAGGCAATCACCAGCGGAGTCGACTCAACAAAGTTGGCACCGATGATCGACGTGGAAATCAGCAATCCGCCAATGATCGGCAACTTGCGCGCAAAACCCACGGTGCAGCCGCGACGAATCAGCAAGTCGGAAAAGAACCCCGAACACAACACGCCAACAAACGCGGCAAGAAACGGCAGCGACGCCAGCAGGCCGGACTTGATGAAGTCCATGCCGCGATATTTCACCAGATAGGTCGGGAACCACGTCAGGAAAAACCACAGTGTCGAGTTCAGGCAGAACTGGCCGAGGTAGATGCCCCACAACTTGCGCTTGGTGAGGACAATGCCCAAATCGGTCCAACTGAATCTGGCTTTGACCTTGGCCGTCTCCTGCTGGATATCGACCAAACCGCCGCCCTCGCGAATCAGATCGATTTCCGCTTCGTTGGCACCTTTGAAATCCCGCGGCTCGCGATACACCGCGTACCAGATGGCTGCCCAGATAATGCCCACCGCGCCAGTGGCGACGAAGACCATGTGCCAGCCAAATTCATGTTGCAGCCAAGCCAGCACCGGGGTGAGAAACGCCAGCCCGACAAATTGCCCCGACGTGTAAAAACCAATCGCCGTGGCACGTTCACGCTCAGGAAACCACGTCGTCACCACGCGGCTGTTGATCGGATACGCCGGTGCTTCCAGCGCCCCGACCGCCATGCGCAGCACAAACAGCGCGATGAAACTGGCAGCAAAACCGAGCATCACGGTGGCCAGCGACCACAGCAACAACGCGACACTGTAAAGAATGCGCGGCGGCACCCGGTCGACCAGCCAGCCGCCGGGGATCTGCATGGCCGCGTAAGTCCAGCCGAACGCGGAAAAGATCAGGCCGACATGGATCGGATCGATACCCAGTTCACTGGTCAAGGCCGGCGCGGCAATCGACAGGTTGCTGCGGTCGAGGTAGTTGATGACCACGGTGATAAACAGCAACACCATGATGAAAAACCGCTTGCGGCTGGGCGTGACTAAAGACGCCTGCCCGGTGAGGGTTTGCGGTTGCATGAGAGATGCCTCTTCTTATGTTTATTTGAGGTCATGACGCAAATCACCCATCCATGGAGATCAAACTGTGGGAGCTGGCTTGCCAGCGATGGCGATGTAACTGTCACATCAATGCTGGATGTGCAGCCGTCATCGCTGGCAAGCCAGCTCCCACAAAGACTTTCGGTGTATCAGGGCAGACTCACCACTCGGCAAAGCTGCCATCGGCATGGCGCCAGATCGGGTTACGCCAGCGGTGGCCGACCGCCGCGCGCTCAATCACGTATTCCTCGTTGATCTCGATGCCCAAGCCCGGGCCGTTCGGGATCTTCACGAAGCCTTTGTCGTAATCGAACACGCGCGGATCCTTCACGTAGTCGAGCAAGTCGTTGCTCTCGTTGTAATGGATGCCCAGGCTTTGCTCCTGGATAAACGCGTTGTAACAAGCTGCGTCCAGCTGCAAACACGCCGCCAGCGCAATCGGCCCCAGCGGGCAATGCAACGCCAGCGCCACGTCGTAGGCTTCGGCCATGGTGGCGATCTTGCGGGTTTCGGTAATGCCGCCCGCGTGGGAGGCGTCCGGCTGGATGATGTCAACGTAGCCTTCGCTCAACACGCGTTTAAAGTCCCAACGCGAGAACAGCCGCTCGCCGAGTGCAATCGGTGTACTGGTCAACGGTGCCAGCTCTTTCAGCGCTTCGTAGTTTTCGCTGAGCACAGGCTCTTCGATGAACATCAGTTTGTACGGGTCGAGTTCCTTCATCAGCACTTTGGCCATCGGCTTGTGCACTCGACCATGGAAATCAACACCGATGCCGACGTTCGGTCCCACTGCGTCGCGCACGGCGGCAACGTTGGCCAAGGCGAGGTCGACTTTTTCGAAGGTATCGAGGAACTGCAGCTCTTCAGTGCCGTTCATTTTCACTGCGGTGAAACCCCGGCTCACCGCCTCTTTCGCCGCACGTGCGGTGTCGGCCGGGCGGTCACCACCGATCCACGAATACACGCGGATCTTGTCCCGCACCTGACCACCGAGCAGATCACTGACCGAGACACCGAGGGCCTTGCCCTTGATGTCCCACAGCGCCTGGTCGATGCCGGCCAGCGCGCTCATGTGGATGGCGCCGCCACGGTAGAAACCGCCGCGATACAACACCGTCCAGATGTCCTCGATGTTGCGTGGGTCTTTGCCGATCAGGTAGTCGGACAATTCCTCAACGGCAGCAGCAACGGTGTGCGCGCGACCTTCAACCACAGGCTCGCCCCAACCGGTCACGCCCTCGTCGGTTTCGACCTTGAGGAAGCACCAGCGCGGCGGGACAATGAAAGTGGTGAGTTTGGTGATTTTCATCTGCTTGTCTCTCTTATTTGGATGCAGCGCACGCAGCGCCAAAAAGTCTTAGCGAAGAGCCTTCCACGCGGCCACGTAGGCCTTGGCATTGACCGCAACCTGCTCCGGCGTCATGCCCGGTTTGAACAGTCCGGAACCCAGTCCGAAGCCTTTTACACCGGCGTCGATGAACGCCTGCATGTTGTCCGGCGTGATCCCGCCGACCGGCGCCAGCACCGTTCCGGACGGCAACACCGCGAGCCAGGCTTTGACGACCGCCGGGCCCATCTGCTCGGCCGGGAACAACTTGAGAATGTCCGCGCCCTCCTCCAGCGCCGCGAACGCCTCCGTCGGCGTGGCAACACCCGGCGACAGGTACAAGCCCGCCGCTTTCGCCGCGCGCAAGACCTTGGCATCGCTGTGCGGCATGACGATTACCTGGCCGCCGGCCTCTTTCACTTGCTCGACCTGTTGCGCAGTCAACACCGTGCCGGCACCGATCAGGCAATCGGCGGGCAGGGTCTTGCGCAGGATGCGGATACTTTCGTACGGCGAAGGGGAATTGAGCGGTACTTCGATGACGCGGAATCCGGCTGCGTAAAGGACTTCTCCGACAGCGGCGGCTTCCTGCGGGTGCAGGCCACGCAAGATCGCGATCAGACCGTTTTGTGCCAGTGCTTGCTTGAGCATGTCAGGCCTCCAGTCAGGGTTAACGGGATGAGGAATCGATCAGTCCGGCGGCCAGCGCCAGTTGCCACAGTCCACGCTCGGTGGCCTGCTCGGCCAGCGTCACCTTGGCGAAACCGCAAGCATCAAGGGCTCGGCTATAGCGCGCGCAGAGTTGCGCGTTACCGATGAGGATGATCCAAGGAAGATGCACGCTGTTGCGTCGATGCCGCTGAACCGTGGCGAGTGCCGCCAGTTCATGACCAATCATGAGGCCGGACAGGTAATCCGCTTGCGCCGTCGGGCTGAGTTCACCGGTCAGGCCCAGCGTTCGCGCACTGAATAAATTCGAGAGCACGCCGAGTTCACCGTCCGCCGACAGCGCAACCTGCACGCCCCGGTCAAACGCCTGACCATCGAACGTCGCGCCTTGCTGTTGAGTACGGCCAAGAATGCTGTGTTCGCTGAGCACGGCGAACACTTCACCGGTCATGAACGTATCGAAATGAGTGATGCGGCCATCGACCACTTCCACCCATTTCGAATGGCTGCCCGGCAGGCCGATCAACAAGTCGCTGCCCGCCTCGACCGGAAGATTCTGCAGAACACCGAGGACTTGAGTCTCTTCGCCACGCATCACATTGGGCAAACGCGAACGCTGTATCACACCCGGCACGATGTGCACGCGGGTGCCGCGCAGACTGACCACGGTTTGTAGGGAGTTTCCGAGATTGGCGACGTTTGCCGGCGTCTCGCAGTAGGCCGCTTCACGCCAGCCCTGCGCGCTGCCGACCATGCCGCAAGCGATCACCGGCAGATCCGGCTGCGCATCGAGCCAGTCGCCACACACCTCATCAAAGGCCAGTTCAAAACCGTCGGTGCATTCGCGACCGTTGATGACTCGCGGGGTCTTGGGCAGTTGCATGATCCCGCAGGACAGCGCGCGTTGCTCCAGCACCACACCGTCCGCCGCGAGTTTGTAAGCACGTAATGAGGTCGTCCCCCAATCGAGCGCGATCAATTGCGCCAGCATCGCTTCACCTGTTTTGTTTTTGGCAGTGAGTGCGACGGACTATAGACCTCTTAAGCGTTAAATCTCAATATGTAATTTTGCATCCCATATTATGGGAATCAATTACTCCATTTCGTGGTCCGCTCAACACTGGTGACACCGTCTTCGGCGAAGACTTTCACCGTTTCAAAATCCTCGCCGCCGAGGTGTTGCGTGTTGCCATTCTCGTCGGAAACCCCCGGTTCTTGCCGGCCATCCCCGCGCACAATGACGTACTCGGTATTGGGTTTCGGTGTCAGGTCCGACGAGGAAACGATACGAAGTGCCAGTCGGTAAGGCGCGAATGACGCGAGCAATCCGGCATAAGGCAGATCACTGCAAAGCCCAAGGCGATCAATTTCGTCGTAGGGCGTTGCCATGACGTGGCGCCAGCGGACGACACAAATCGGCGCAAACGGCACCCACGAACGCACGCGATCCTCCGGCAAAAGGGGAACCCTTGGAGGTGCGATTCGGGGACCTCGCACTTGTTCAATGAACGCTGTCGTCGGCAGATACATGACCTTCGAGTAATACGCCACGAATGGAAACGCGGTGATGATCACTTTGCATGGGACGTATTCCTGTGGCTTGAGCAGGCGCACCAGTTCAACCGGATTGATGTGGTTGATACCGTCGTCGATGGTGTGATTCTCTACCCTGATGTTCGCGGACATCTCATACCGCCGGTCACCCTCGATCAAACGCATGTCGCGGACCGATCCGAACGCTTCCCGGGTGATCTGATGTTCGATGTCGAAATCGGTATCGCCATCCAGTGAACAACGGATGAATGTGCCAATCTGGCCCTGCCGTCCGTGATCCTTGTACAAGTCGATGAGGTTTCTGTCTGATGTGAAGCGCAGGTTGTAATAGGAAAAACTCAAGTGATCAATCGAGACGAATTCCAGCCTGGCCGGTGGCACATTCAAATGCAGGCAAGACGAACACAGTAAAAAACCACCCATCAACAGCCACTTCGCGATACGCAAATTCAATGTTTGACCCTCTGTTCCATGACGCGCGCAAACTCGGAACTTGCAATACCGACAGGATGGGATTGGTAAGACTCGGAAAAATACCCCGAGGCACTGAACCGGCAGGCCAAGGCATTGCGCTCTCGTAAAAAAGCCAAGAGCTGTTCCGATGAAATAAACGTATTCGAGCCGTCCTCATGATCGCTATGCACCGATGCCAGACGGGCCGAATATTGATGTTTGCCAAGTGCACCCTGGCGATCCAGTTCATCCACGGCACCGATTAGAAAGTTCGATTGACCGTGTCTCTCATGAAAATCGAGTCTTGCATCCAGATAACACGTCAACGTGTTGCCGTCCTGAATCGTCTTCGAATCACTCTTGAGGATATTCATCAAGTCCGCCTCTGAAGCAAATCGAACTTCAATGGTGCCATTCCCGGGCACATACTCCATGGCAACAAACTCGATGTCGGATCGCGCAATCTCTGGTCTTTCGGCGCAGGCACTGCATAGCAAAAAACAAATCCCTAAATACCTTTTCAACCCAACATCCTGTCAATTAAATGAACACCTGAAATACCTGACTACGACGATTGCAGATAAGCGCGCAGTAATTACTCACTCGGCTCCATCAGCCTTCAAAACAGACAATATTTCTGCCACCGGCATAAACAGCGACCGTGTGTAATACGCCTTGTAACCGGTTGCCATAACGACCACCTTGCAAGGGATACTTTGTTTGCCTTGCAACAACCCTTTCAAGGCACTCTTACTCAGATACTCTGAACTGCGGTATCTGTCGGTATGACTTCTGAAAGAAACACGCGCCAGATAATCAAAGCCGGATCCTGGCGTTGATTGCCGGTTTTCTTCGATCAATCCCATCGCCGCTTGAGCCATCGTGTGTCCAACGGAAAAATCCGTATCATCGGCCAGTGCACAAACAAATACCTGGTCGAAACTGCGGGCATTCTTTTCGCGGGCGAACAGTTCAAGCAGTTCCGTATCCGAATGAAAGCGCACAAGGTAGTAACCACTGATGGTGTGGCCGCTACTGATCGAGTCGAACGCTAACACCGCCGGCCGAATATCATGGGATCGGGCGCAGGACACGCAGAACAGGCACACAACGCTCACCAGTAACCACTTCATGGCATCACTCCCTGTACGTCCGCACATCGCCGGTCACTCATTGACCCAGCGAAGGCTCCACGGGCGTGAAGAAAGGGTTCCAGAAGCATTGCAGGTGTCGTCCGTGAGCGCGCAAAAATGCGCGCGTAGAATGCCGGACCAGAGCACTGGCGACAATCGAATCAATAGCGGATTGCCATTGCGGCACTTTAGCCCTCGGCAAACTCGCGCAGCACTTTGCCATCCATGCGATAGCGCACCCACTCTTCCTGCGGCTGCGCGCCGAGGGATTTGTAGAAATCGATGGCAGGGGTGTTCCACTCCAGCACGCTCCACTCGAAGCGCCCGCAGTCGTTGTCGCAGGCGATTTTCGCCAGGTGCCGCAGCAGGGTTTTACCGGCGCCGCCACCGCGTTGCTCGGGGGTGATGTAGAGGTCTTCCAGGTACAGGCAATTGCTGCCCAACCAAGTCGAATAGCTGAAGAAAAATACGGCGAAGCCGATCGGCAGACCGTCGCGCAGGCAGATCAGGCCGTGGGCGGTGGCGCCTTCGCCGAACAGGCTGCGTTCGATGTCGGCGACGCTGGCGATGACTTCGTGACGGGCCTTTTCGAAATCCGCAAGTTCAGTGATGAAGGCGAGGATTTGCGGTGCATCGCTGGGGGTCGCCGGGCGGATTTCGATCGTCATGGACGGGCCTTGTCGGAATAGGAAAACGCCATACTAAGGCCGCATTGCTTTTGTGGCGAGGGAGCTTGCTCGCGCTTGGCTGCGAAGCAGGCATAATCCAGGAAATGCGATCTGCCTGATCCTCCACATCGATGGGATCCGGGGCCGCTACGCAACCCAGCGGGAGCAAGCTCCCTCGCCACCGGGTTTTACTCAGACGATAAACAGGATGTCTATGTCAGCTACAGCTTTTGCGCCTTTGATGGATCTCGCCGCCGAATTGCTGCCCCACGCTCTGGAACCCTCAGACGACGGCGCTCACGACCTCGCACATCTCCAGCGTGTTTGGCACAACGTGCGTACTTTGCACGCTGAGGAAGGCGGCGACCTGGAGGTGTTGCTGGCGGCCGTGCTGCTCCACGATTGCGTCGCCGTAGAAAAGAACTCGCCGCTGCGTTCACAAGCCTCACGTCTGGCGGCAGAAAAAGCTGCGGCGGTATTGGCAGAAATGAACTGGCCGGAAGAAAAAATCGCCACCGTCGCCCACGCCATCGAAGCCCACAGTTTCTCCGCCAACATCACCCCGTTGACCCTCGAAGCAAAAATCGTCCAGGACGCCGACCGTCTCGACTCGCTGGGCATGCTCGGCGTTGCCCGCACGTTCTACGTCGCCGGGCGCATGGGCTCTGCGCTTTACGACCCCGTGGATCCTGAAGCGAAACAACGCGACTACGATGACAAGCGTTTTTGCCTCGATCATTTCCAGACCAAACTGCTGCACCTCGCCGATGGTTTCCAGACGGTCGCCGGCCAGCGCCTGGCGCAAGACCGGCATCAACGCCTGAAAGGTTTCATGGAGCAGTTCAAGGAAGAGATCGGCATCGTCCAGCGCGTTACTCCGGCGCACGACGATCCTGACTTCAGCAACCTCGGACCTAAGCCCTGCGCCTGACGTGTTATCTAGATGACGCTGAATTTTGCCGCTCAAGGAACCGCGTCATGTCGCCAGCCACACCTCAGGTCTCAGGCAAGCTGTTCGGCCTGTTCTGTCTCGCCAGTTATCTGTTGTCGCTGTCCTACGGCTCGACGTTTTTGCTGTCGTTGTTGATCAGCTCTCGCGGCGGTAACGAACACGACGCCGGCAGTGTGATTTCGGCGGCGATGCTCAGCACGTTTGTGGCGGTGCTGATGTCCGGACATTTGTCGGATCTGCTCGGTGCGGCGCGTTCGATTGCGTTGTTTGGCGTGCTGTTGGTGGCGGCCAGTCTGGGCTTTGCGCTGACGCCGGGGTTTGGCCAGCTGTTGTTGTTTTTCGGCTTGCTGCTGGGCCTGGGCTGGGGCGTGTTTTACACCTTGGGGCCGATCATTGTCGCGAGCCTGGTGAGTCCGGCGCAGCGGGCCAGATATTTCGCTTTGCTGTCGGGCAGCATGATGACCGGCATCGGTAGCGGCCCGTTGCTCGGACGTGCGGCCAGTGCCATGGGGCTGCCGGTGACATCAGCGTTTTATCTGGCCGCGTTGGCGAGTCTGATTGGCGTGCTGCTGTTCTGGCTGCTCGGGTCGAGATTGCACAGTTCTCAAGCCAGCAGCGCGGCAAAAATCACCTGGCGCGCAACCACGCAAGTGCTCGGGTCACGCGCACTGTTCCCGATCATCATGGTGGGCCTGGGTGGCTGCGTGTTCGGTGGTCTGTCGAGTTTCCAGACCAGTTACGCCGCCGCCCGTTCGCTGGATTATTCGCTGTTCTTCCTCGGGTTCATGAGCGCGGCGATCAGCAGCCGGATGCTGATCGCAGGCTTCGTGGTCAAGCGTGATCCGCTACGTGCATCGTGCCTGCTGTCAGGGTTGATGCTGGCATCGATTGTGCTGTTCGCTTTTGGCGTACGCAGCGGTTTCAGTTATCTGCTGGCAGCGCTGATGCTCGGCGTCAGTTACGGCCTCACCTATTCAGTGATCAATGGCCTCGCCGCCAACGAAGCGCCAACCGGCACCACGTCGCAAGCCTTGCTGCTGTTCAGTCTGTCGTACTTCATCGGCGTGTTCGGCTTTCCCTTGCTGGCGGGGAAAATCATTGTTGAACATGGCATGCCGACGTTGCTGTTGACCGTGCTGCTGGTTGCGCTGGCGAACTGGCTGATCACCGTCGGGCGTTTGTTCTGGCGGCGGATCAACGTCAAAACCGTGGCCGCGAGTCAGACCGTTCGTCGTTCATGAGGCACCAATCCATAACGAGAGCAGACCAACGGAGGGTAAGGATTCCAATCACTGGAGAAGCCCTATGATCCCGTCAAGGTTGACCGCTTTCGTATTCAGCGCCCTGCTCTGCCCCGCAGTTTTCGCCGCCACCACGACGGCAGCGGGCACCGGCCCTACCGACCCGACCCCGCCACGAGCCCCCGCCATCAACAGTGCCCCCGGCATGAACACCGATGGCTCGGGCGTGCCATTGATCAACCAGCCCCCCGCCACCGGTACCGATCCGCGCACGCAAGGCAGCGACCCGGGTCGCCAGGGCGGCATGAACACCCCTGATTCCCCTGCAGCACCGGATAACGCCGGTCCCGGCATCGGCTCGAAAACCACCACCGGTGGCTCGGGCTCTGAAGGTTCCGGTCAGTAGTTCGCCGACGCGAGCGTCCTATTCAATCCATGAAGAGGTAACCATGAACGTCGATAAAAACCTGGAAAAAGAAGTCCTCACTCGTCTGCTGCACGCCCACCCGAGCGGCTTGGGCAAGGAGGTGCTGGACAATTATCGGGGCGAGAAAGTCGTGGCCAGTGCCCTCGCCGCCTTACAGGATCGCGGACTGATTCATCACGGACACGTGACCTGCAACGAGGCCGGCGAACATTCGTTGAACCTGCCGATCAAGCTCAGCGCCGCCGGCGTTGAAGCGGCGCGCAAGCTCGATCTGCAGTAGTACCCGGGCCGTTCGCCGCGCGTGCGGCGGACGGCCAGATCTTTAGGCAGGGCTGGCCAGATCAGAATTTTGCAGTGCCGCTGTCGGCCCCATCGCTGGCAAGCCAGCTCCCACTGGGAGTACGGCTGTACACAAATACTGAGTTCACCACAAAAACCTGTGGGAGCTGGCTTGCCAGCGATAGCGGCGGTTCAGTCGCCGAAAGTCTTGCTGATTAACGCATCAACCTCAGCGCCCCCCGGCGAAGTCGCCGGCCCCCAACGCGTTACCGCCAAAGCCGCCGCCGCATTCGCCCGACGCGCCGCTTCAAGGGCGGACAAACCCTGCGCCAGCCCAGCGACAAACACCCCGGCATGCGCATCACCGGCACCGTTGCTGTCCACCGCTTGCACGGCAAACCCAGGCACATGCTGGCGCTCGCCGGCCTGGTGAATCCAGCAGCCCTGCGGGCCGTCGCGCACCACCATCAGCACATCGGCGGGCAGATGTTCGGCGAGACGATCCAGCGCCGCGCCGATATCCTCAGTCCCGGTAAAGCGCAACGCCTCGACACTGTTGCTGGTCCACACATCAATGCGCGGCAGCAATTCCTGCATCATTGGCGAATCCGGCGATTCCACCAGCGGGCCCGGATCGAACACCACGTTGATCGAGTCCGGCAACGCCAGCGTCCAGTCAAGCAGCGCCTGCGCCTTGCCCTCATGCAACAGGCTGTAGCCGCTGAGATAAACGTAATCGCCAGCCTCGGCCGCGACGCTGTTCAGATCATCAATCGTCACCTCTCCTTCGGCGCCGATGTAAGAAATGAAACTGCGCTCGGCCGATGCATCGGTCAGCGCCACGCACAAACCGGTGTCGCGCTGCGCAGGCTCAGCGATGCCGATGTGAATGCCCTCAGCGTTCATCGCCTGCCGCGCCAGATCACCGAAACGGCCGCTGCCGTGACGGCCCAGGTAGACGACAGGCAAACCATTACGCACTGCCGCCGCCATCACGTTGAAGCCGCCGCCGGCCTCGAAACCGGCGGATTGCGCAAGCACGTCGCCGCCGATCTGCGGCAGTTTTTCCACGGCCATGACCAGGTCGATGATGACCTGGCCGGTGTGCAACATCTTAGGCATGGGCATTCTCGACTTGCGCGGCACGGCGATCTTTCGCCCCGCCGAGGACTAGATAAATGCCACCGGCGACCACGAACGTCACGATCCAGCCGAGGCCGTTGTGGCCCAGCCACGAGTCGGACAGAAAGCCCTTGAACCAGACGTTTTCAGCGGTGGTGCCAATGGTGGTGAAGCTGAACCCGAGCACGATGGCAATCGCCCACGCGCCGAACGCGCGCCATTCGATACCGCCGCGATACCAGTAAGCGCTGCTCGGGCTGACATCTAGAAGGTCTTTGGGGCTGTAGTAGTGACGATGAATCAGGTCGACGACGAAGATCCCGACCCACGCAGTGATCGGCACCGCCAGCAGGGAAATGAAGGTAATGAACGGGCCGTAGAAGCTGTCGGCGATCAGCATGAAGTAGATCGAACCGGCGAAGATCGCGACGATGTCGACCACCACGGCGTAGACGCGTTTGACCTTCAGACCGAGGGTCAGCGTGGTCAAACCGGCGGAGTAGACGGACAGGTTGTTCGACAGCAGCAGGCCACCGAACGCGGTGATCAGATACGGCACGGCCATCCACGTTGGCAGCATGTCGCGGATCGCCACGATCGGGTCAGTCGCCGATGCCAGATCATTGTTGCCGACCGACAGCAAGCCACCGAGGGTGATCAGCAGCACCAGCGGGATGCCCGCGCCGAACGCCGCCGACGCCACCAGACGCACGGCTTTGACGCTGCGGTGTTGATAGCGCGACATGTCGGCACCGGCGTTGGCCCAGCCGATCCCGGTGCCAGCGGCCATGGTGCCGATGCCGATGATCATCGCGCTCATCGGTGCGGGCGTGGCGTTGAACACCGCGCTCCAGCCGATGGTGGCGCAGAGGAAACCGCCGACCAGAATATTCAGCGCGCCGAACACGTAGGTGGCCCACTTCTGGATCACCAGCAACGTGGCGTGGCCAAGGCCGGAAACCGCCAAGGTCAGCAGCACAAAAATCGCGATGAAGATCAGCGTCAGCACCGGCGCACTTTTCGCCTCGACCGGCGAGCCGAACAGGATCGAGCACAGCGACAGCAGCACGAACGCGGCGGTGGTGGTGTTGACGGTTTCCCAGCCCAGTCGCGACATCAGCGAGACCAGCGTCGGGCCGATATTGCCGCGCACGCCGAAGATCGCGCGCGACAGCGTCAGACTCGGCGCCCGACCGCGACGACCGGCAATCGAGATGATCCCGACCACGGCGAACGAACCGGCGGCGCCGATGATCGCAACGATGATCGCCTGCCAGATCGCCAGCCCGCGAAACGCGACCAGCGTGGCGCCCAGCGGCAAACCGAGAATGGAAATGTTGGCAGCGAACCAGACCCAGAACAGTTGCAGCGGATGCCCGTTGCACTCGGCTTCCGGCACCGGTTCGATGCCGCGGGTTTCCAGTTGCCCGGCGCTTTGCCCGGCGTTTGATGAACTCATGAAAAATGCTCCTGTTTGCCTTTTTTGTGGTTGTGGCAATGACGCATGACGACAAGACATACCGGCCGTCCTGGGCCTGTCTGCGCGATCCATTGCGGGTTGGAAAAATCAAATTTGCGGTGCACCTATCGCTGGCAAGCCAGCTCCCACAGGTCCAGAGTGAACCTTAAGGTATGCACTATCCCTGTGGGAGCTGGCTTGCCAGCGATGGCGTGAGTTCAATCAGCGCAAAGCCAGCAGCCCCTGCACCAACGGTTCAAGCTCCAGATGATTGACCGCTTTCACCGTTTCAATCATCGGTGCAGGCCAACTCTCAAGGCCCAGGCAGGCCCCGAGCATTGCCCCGAGAATCGCCGCGATGGTGTCGGTGTCGCCACCCAGACTCGCCGCCATGCACAACGCTTCGAACGCGGTCATCTCACCGACCGCCACTTGCTGCGCCAGCGCAAACGAGACCACCACCGACTCCTGCGACGCGACCGAAGTGCCGATCACGTCGTAGAGCAGATCCGCAAGCAGCGCTTTGTCGCTGTCGACGCTGATGGTGCGCGCCCAACTGATGCGCGAAGCAATACGTCCACCGGCCACCCAGTGCCCGTACGCTTCCGCTTGCTGGGCGATTTGCTGACCGAGGTTCAACGCCTCGCCCAGATCCACGCCATTGATCCCGGCAGAGACCACCGCCGCCACTGCCGCCGCACTGGAAATCCCCAGTGTGGTGTTGTGGGTCACCTGACAGGCCTGCACCACCGCCGCAATAAAGCGCTCGGGATCAGCCACATCTGCCGCGATTCCCACCGGAGTAATGCGCATCGCCGCGCCGTTGGTGGTGCCGTAACGCCCGGCCTCTTCCGGCGAATGACCGGCGAGGATCATTTCGATGGCACGTTTGGTCGACGGCCCGAGCAAGTCCTGCGAGCCCTTGGCCTGCATCGCCGCTTCCCACTCGATCAGGCGTTGCGCGAGGATTGCCGGTTCGATACGGCCCTTGCCTTCGACCAATAACTCGCCGACCAGGATTGCCTGCTCGGTGTCGTCGGTAATCGAGCCTTTGGGCATGTTTGCGGCAATCGGTTGCAGCGGGCCGGCGTCCTGCAGATCAGTAATCTGGCCGAAGCGGGTCTTGATCGTTTCGCGGTTCAGCGATTGCGTCGGCATGCCCAGCGCATCACCGAGGGCCAGGCCATAAAACGCACCGAGGGCACGGTTGAGCGCAGTCATTTCGATTCTCCAAATTGCAGGTGCAGACGGAAGTGCACCGGGTCGAGCAGGCTTTCCACCTGTTCCATGAAGCGGTTCTGTCGGTCGTAAGTGGTGCGCAGAGCCTTGAGAAACACTGTGCCGAGCGGGCGGCCGAGCAGTTCAGCGTCTTCGGCATTGAGCGGTTCAGCGCCGATCCACTGATCGCCGCGCTCGCCGATGTAGCCGTAGGCGGCCAGGGTGATGGTCAGGGAGTTGTCGATCAGACCGACGCGCGGCAGGCTTTCCAGGCCGCCGGTGGCCGGCATCAATGAGCGTTCGAGGGACACCAGCGTGCCGTCATTGGCACGGCGGCGACGGTCGAGGGTAATGAATTTCTCAGTGCCGAAAACGGCCAGCAGATCGGGCCGGGTCACGGCTTCCAGACGCAGCACTTCGGTGTTGATCAGCGCCCCGCTGTCGGCCAGCGCCTGCGCCCAGCCGCTACGCTGGTCGAGTACCACACCGTCAAACGTGACGATGGAACCGACACCGCTTTGCGTGGCGATGTAATTGCGCCGCTTCAATTCGGCCAGCGCTTCGCGCAGCGTGCCGCGGCTGACCTTGAATTCCTGAGCCAACTGATGCTCGCCGGGCAATAGAAAGCCGTCCTCCATGAGGCCGCTTTCGATGCGCCGGACGAGTTCGTCGACCACCCGTTGTTTCTTGTCAAATCGTACCTGTCTAATCATGTACAAAGTGATAACCGAAACGGGCCAGGGCGGGCAAGGAATATTTGGGGAAGGTGACAAAAGGCGGGACTTGATGCGATTCCCTGTGGGAGCGAGCCTGCTCGTGATGACGTCGGCACTTTCAGCATCGATGTGACTGAAAGAACGCTATCGCGAGCAGGCTCACTCCTACAAAGGTTATGCGTCGAACCGTAAATTCTGCTTTAACCGCAAATCCCTGTGGGAGCTGGCTTGCCAGCGATAGCGGCGGCACATTCAGAACTGATGTTGAATGACCCGCCCCAATCGCTGGCAAGCCAGCTCCCACAGGTTTAAGTGCTGAAGCCAACTCGGAGAGAATGGATCTAGCGTTGTTTGAGACGATCGATAACGACGGCCAACAGCAAAATCGAACCACGAATCACGTACTGATAAAACGTGTCGATGTTCTTCAGGTTCATCGCATTCTCGATAATCGCCAGAATCAACACCCCGGCAATCACATGCCGAATCATCCCGATCCCGCCGCTCAGCGACACCCCGCCCAACACGCAAGCCGAAATCACCGTCAGCTCGAAACCCTGGCCGATCATCGGCTGCCCGGACGTCATCCGCGACGCCAGAATCACCCCGGCCAGCGCACCAATCACACCGTGCACGGCAAAGATGATGATCTTGGTGCGATCGACGTTAACGCCCGCCAGCAGCGCCGCTTCCTGGTTGCCACCAATGGCCATGGTGTTGCGCCCGTAAGTGGTGTAATTCAGCAGCCAGCCGAAAAACAGGAAGCAGACGATAGTAATCAGAATCGGCACCGGCACACCAAACAACTGACCATTACCGAAGACGAAGAACGATTCCTGCGACACGCCCACCGCTTTGCCGTTGGCAAAAATGTACGCCAGGCCACGAACAATCTGCATGGTCGCCAACGTAGTGATCAACGCATTGACGCGCAATTTGGCAATCACAATCCCGTTGATCAGCCCGACAATCAGGCCCATCACCAACGCCGCACTAACGCCGAGAAACACGCTGTTGGTGTCACGCATCACTACCGCCGCGACCACGCCGGCGCAAGCAATCACCGAACCCACCGAAAGGTCAAAATGCCCCGACGCCAGGCAGTACAACATCGTGCACGCGGCAATCCCGGTGGTGGAAATCGCCAGGCCCAAACCACGCATGTTCAACGGCGAAAGGAAGTTGTCGATCAGCAGCGTGCAGGCCACGAAGATACCGACGGCTGCCAACAGCATGACCCAGTCATCGAGGAAGCGCCGCATATCCAAAGGTTTGCGCTCGGTCGGCAGGGTTTCTTTCTGGGTTGTCATCATAGTCACCTCTCAGTTCGCCACGCCGTCAGCGCGGTGGCGCGGCAAAGCCAGTTGCAGCAGGTTGGATTCATTGGCCTGGTCACGGCTGACTTCGCCGCGCAGGGCGCCTTCGCAGAGCACCAGAATGCGGTCGGAAATGCCCATCACTTCCATCAGGTCGCTGGACACCACGATCACCGAAATACCCTCGGCGGCGAGGTTATGGATGATCTGGTAAATCTCGGCCTTGGCACCGATGTCGATGCCACGGGTCGGTTCGTCGAGCAGCAGGACTTTCATCGGCATCGACAACCAGCGACCGAGAATGGCCTTCTGCTGATTGCCGCCGGAAAGGAATTTGATCTGCTGCCCAGCGTGCGGGGTTTTCACTTTCAACGCTTTGATTTGCTTGTCGGCGTTGCCCTTTTCCCACAGCCCGCGAATCAGGCAGCCGAGGCCGGAGTTGGCACCGCGCGCACTGATATTGATGTTCTCGGCGACACTGGCCAGCGGGATGATGCCTTCCTTCTTGCGATCCTCCGGGCACAGCAGAATGCCAGCGGCAATCGCGTCACGCGGTGAGCGTAATTTCAGTTCATGGCCGCGCAGCTCAAGGCGTCCGGCAGTGTTGCGCTCCAGACCACTGAGCAGACGAAACAATTCGGTGCGCCCTGCCCCGACCAGCCCGAACAGGCCGAGAATCTCGCCTTTGTGCGCTTCGAAACTGATCGGTTCGCGCAGGCCCGGGCCGAGCAATCCGTCAACCTTCAACGCGACGGCGCCGCGTGGGCGATGGCGGTAATCGTAGATGTCCTGAATGTCACGGCCGACCATGCAGGTCACCAGTTGATCGTGGGTCAACTGGCTCATGTCGTCGAAGGTGCGTACGAATCGGCCGTCCTTGAACACCGTCACCGCATCACAAATACGGAACACTTCTTCCATGCGATGGGAAACGTAAAGCACCACTTTGCCTTCGTCACGCAAGCGCCCGATGATCGCCATCAACCGATCGATTTCGCGGGCCGAGAGGCTGCTGGTCGGTTCGTCGAAGGCAATCACATGCGCGCCACGCGACAACGCCTTGGCGATTTCTACCAGTTGTCGCTGGCCGAGCGACAAGCGTCCGACCTTGGTCTGCGGATCGATTTCATCGGCCAGGCCTTTGAGGCAGTTCAACGCTTGCTGGCGCAACGTAGCGCGATTGATAAGGCCGAAGCTGGCCGGCAAGTGACCGAGAAACAGGTTCTCGGCCACGGTCATTTCCGGCACCAGATGCAGCTCCTGGTGAATCACCGCGACGCCGCTGCCGATGCTGTCGGCGGTGGACTTGAAGGCCATCGTCCGCTCGCCGATCTGCAACTCGCCGCTGCTCGGAATGTAGGCGCCGCCGAGGATTTTCAGCAGGGTCGATTTGCCGGCGCCGTTTTCACCCATCAGTGCATGGACTTGTCCTGGATGGGCGACGAAGCTGATGCCGTCCAGCGCCTTCACACCGGGGAAGGTTTTACCGATCCCGTTGAAGCGCAGGCTGCCGCCGTTGTCATTTGTCTGTACTTGCGCGTGCATTTGAACCACCTCTTCACACGATCAGACGGCCCGGCTGTCCGGGCCGTTGCGACGTCAGTTCCACAAGCCGATTTTTTCCAGCTCTTGCTTGAAGTTCTCGCGGGTGATCAGGGTGACGTCGTCCATGGCCGTGTACTTCGGCGGTTCTTTGCCGGTGGTGACCCACTCGTACATCATCTCGGCGGTCTTGTAGCCTTCGATGTGCGGGCTCGGCAGCATCGAGCCAAAGAAACCGCTGTTAGGCTTCTTCAGTTCACCGATGGCGTCAGTGCCATTGATGCCGATGCCGATCACGTTGGTCGCGGCAAAACCGGCGGCTTCGGTGGCGCGCACGCCGCCGAGCACGGTGTTGTCGTTCATGCCGCCAATGATCAGGTTCTTCGCCGCACTCGGCAGTTTCACCAACGCCGAGTTGGTCGCGTCCATACTGCCCGGCACGTCGAGGGTTTTCAGTGCGGCGAACAGAATGTGGTCTTTCGGCATGCCGGCGTCTTCGAGGGATTTCACCGAGCCGTCGGTGCGCTTCTTGCCGGTGTCGAGTTCGTTGTAGGTGTTGACCACCGCATAGGTGTCTTTCCAGTCCCAGTTACGCTTCTTGGCTTCGGCGACCATCGCGTTGCCCTGCTTCTGGCCGACTTCGAACGCGGCCATGCCGAGGTACGGCACGTCTTCCATGAACTTGCCGTTGGCGTCGACGAAACGGTCATCGACGGCGATGACTTTGAGGTCATTGAGCTTGGCTTTGGCCATGATGGCCGGGCCGAGCGACACGTCCGGCGGGCAGATCACGAAGCCCTTGGCACCGTTGGCCGCGAGGCTGTCGATGGCCGAGAGGGTTTTCTCGCCGTCCGGTACAGCGATCTTGATCAGTTCAAAGCCCTTGTCCTTGGCGGCTTTCTCGGCGAAAGCCCATTCGGTCTGGAACCACGGCTCTTCCGCCTGCTTGACCAGAAAACCGATTTTCACGGTATCGGCAGCGAGCAGCGCACTGCTCAGGCTGAACGCGGTGACCGCCAGGGCGGCACTGCACAGGGTACGAATCCCGAAACGACGTTTCATAAGCTGACTCCTTGTTATTTTTTTTGAGCAATGTTTGAAAAGCGTTAAAGCAAGGTTCTGCAAAGCCTGTTGAAAATAGTCATATCGTATGATGATTGGATTTCAAGCGGATTTATCCGCATGGAAGCCGCAGTGTTCAGTCGTGGTACATCACCGAACGACCACCATCGATGGTGATACATGAAGCATTGATAAACGGCGCTTCGTCGCTAGCCAGAAACACTGCCGTCATCGCCACTTCCAGCGGCTGACCGATGCGTTTTGGCGGATGCAGATCAAAGGCGCGTTGGCGTTCGGCGTGCGGGTCGGCAAAGCCGTTCCAGTAATCGACGTTCAGTTGCGTTTCGATGTAGCCCGGGGCGATGGCGTTGACGCGAATGCCCTTGGCCGCATATTCGATGCCGAGTGCGCGGGTCAGTCCAAGCAAGCCGTGCTTGGCCACCGGATACGGGAAGCAACCGGGGATGATGTGGCTGGAATGGGTCGAGGCAATGTTGATGATGCTGCCGACGCCCTGCTCGATCATCTGCGGCAGCACCGCTTTGCAGCCGTACCAGGCGCCGTCGAGGTCGATGGCGAAGCAACGATGCCAGTCTTCTTCGGTCATTTGCAGTGGATCACGGAACACATTGACCCCGGCGCAGTTGACCAGCACGTCGATGCGGCCATGCAGCTCGACTGCACGTCTGGCCATGGCGTGAAGATCCTGCTGACGTGACACATCAGCCTTGAGTGCCTGCACGTCAAAGCCCTGTTCGCGCCATTGGGCGGCGACTTTCTCGACCTTTTCCGCCTGAATGTCGCTGATCACCAGTTTGGCTTGTTGCGAGGCGAAGGCTGCAACGATGGCTTCACCGATGCCTTGGGCAGCACCGGTCAACAGCACGACCTTGTTTTGCAGACGCTCACCCTTCGGCGGTGCGGGCACCCGCGGCAGGGAAAGAGGTTCAGCCATGGATCAGGACTCCTGTTCGCAAGCGCAAAAAAACCGGGCATCTGCCGATGTCCGGTCTGGAAGGCGTTTGAAACAAAACAGGCAGGCGTCGCTGACGGCATCGAACCGTTGCGAGACGCGGACTCCATTGGGGAGTGCGATAGACATTCGCTGCATCACTTCACCTGTTTTGTTCTTTTTAAGTGTGAGTGCGTGTTACTGCTGGAGCCGACTATAAACCCGACCACCAAATAATCTCAATATATAATTTTGCATCCCATATTTTGGGATTTATCCGACGAATCGCGTACAGAGTTTTCCGGCAACATCCACGCGCATCGACAGCACCGCGCCATCCAGTGGATGGTTGTGCGGACTCTTGGCGCTGGAGATGTACAGGGTTTTCAGGTCTTCACCGCCGAACACGCAACTGGTCGGGCGGCTGACTGGCAGATCGATCCTGCGGTCGACCTTGCCTTCAGGCGTCAGGCGCAGCAGGCAACTGCCGTCCCAACGGGCATTCCACACATAGCCTTCGGCATCAATCGCCGAACCGTCCGGGCCGCCCTGCTGATCCGGGCCGTACCAGACTTGTGCGGCATCGAGATTGCCGTCGGCGTGAATGAAGTAGCGATGGAGCGTGCCGTCGAGGCTGTCACCGAAAAGCAGCGTGGTGCCGTCGTCGCTCCACAGCAGCGTGTTGGGAATCCCCAGACCGCGCAGCAACGGCGTGACACGTTTATCGGGGTCGACACGGAACAATCCACCGGAACGGCGTGTGATCGGCAGATCTTCGCCCTGCTCGCCGATGTTGTTTTGCATGGTGCCGAGCCATAACCGGCCTTGCGCGTCGCAGCGAGCTTCGTTGGGACGATTGCCCGGTTGCGGATCGGCGACGCAGAACAGGGTCAGGCGCGGTTCGAGTCCAGGGGAGTCGAGATCGAGGCGGTAAACGCCACTGCTCAGGGTCACCAGCGCATCGCCACTGTTGCATGGAATGAACGCGGAAACATGCTCGGGCATTTGCCAGATCTGCACGTTCTGGCCGATCAGGCGCAGGGCCTGTTTACCGGCGATATCGACCCAGTACAGCGCTTGGGTTGGTGCGTCCCAGAATGGCCCTTCGCCAAGTTGGGCGCGGTGCTGGGTGACGGCGGTCCACGGCATATAACTGTCTCCATTTTTCTTGTTTTTACTGTAGGAGTGAGCCTGCTCACGATCGCGATGGATCAGTCGAAGCTGCTTTGCCTGATACGACGCTATCGCGATCGGGCTCACTCCCACAGGCGAATTTGCATTAACTGGCTTTTTTATCGGCCATGACTTTCGGGTAAAAACGTTTGATCGCCAGGTCGGCATTGTCGATCAAGGTCATGCAGGCCCACACGCCTCGCGCGGCATCCCGGGCGGCGATTGCATCGGCCATGTCTTTGTGGATCGGCAGGGTGCGGCGCAGTTCATCGGGATCGGCGGCAGAAACTTCGAACGACACCGCTAGCAACGCACCGAGGGCCGGGACCATTTGTTCGATGAACTGATTGTGGCTGGCGGCAAGGATGCATTCGTGGAAGGCCTGATCGGCGCGGTTGTAATCGATGCCGCTGTCGACGGCGCGCTCAAGGGCGTTGTAAGCCAGTTGCACCGCTTCAATCTGTTCCAGCGTCGCGCGCTCACAAGCCCAGCGCACGGCCATCGGTTCAATGGTGCGACGCAGGTCGAGCAAGTCATCGACAAAATTTTCCGGTAAGCCATTACGTGACAGCCAACCGACGACTTGCGGATCGAACAGGTTCCAGCGCCGCACCGGCAACACGCGGGTGCCGACCTTCGGCCCGACTTCGAGCATGCCTTTGGCAACGAGAGTTTTGATCGCTTCGCGAATGACCGTGCGGCTGACGCCAAGCTGCTCGCCCAGATCGGCCTCGACCTTGATGGTCTGGCCCGGTTTGACCTGCCCGGCGGCAATCCAGCTGCCGAGCCAGTCGACCGTTGAGGCATGAAAGCTGCTGGACATGGATACCTCAAAGCTGTTTGCGATGGGTCATCAAGCTAATCATCATACGAATAACAGTCAATCGGGATTTTCAGCTGAAACACAAACCCCCTGTAGGAGTGAGCCTGCTCGCGATAGCGGTAGATCAGTCGGTATTTATGGTGACTGATACACCGCTATCGCGAGCAGGCTCACTCCTACAGGGGGGTTGTGCGTTTGTCAGGGTTCGAGGCCGATGCGGAAGAACTCGCCGCCACTCCATACACCCAGCCAGCGCTGCCCATCGATTTCTCGACTGACTGCCAGTTCCACCAGTTGATAGAACACATTGCGGTGAATCAGCGCTTCGAGGTTAGTGCGTACATGCACGTAAGGCGCCGGCTCTTGCGTCGTCGGATCAATCTCTACCCGGATCGGGTGTTCGGACCCGGCCTCGGCAGTTTCATCAACGTTGGTGGTGAAGCGCAAAAGCTGCGCCTCACCCTCGCCTTCAACCTCGACGGCAATGGCCACAAACGGCGCATCGTCGACTTTGATCCCGACCTTCTCGACCGGGGTGATCAGGAAGTAATCATCGCCATCGCGGCGAATGATCGTCGAGAACAGCTTGACCATCGGCTTGCGCCCGATCGGCGTGCCCAGGTAATACCAGGTGCCGTCGCGGGCGATGCGCATGTCGATGTCGCCGCAGAAGTCCGGATTCCACAAGTGCACCGGCGGCAGGCCTTTGGTTTTGGGGATCTGTCCCAACAGGTCATTGGCTTTTGGCGGGCCACTCATGGCGTACTCCTTGAATTATTGGTCGCCGACTCCCAGCAGGCTGCGCGCGTATTGAGCCAGCGGCGGGCCGATCAGGTCTTCGGGCTTGTTGTCGTGGAACGTCAGTAAACCGCCACGACTCTTGATCCGTGCAGTATCAATCAAATACTGGGTGCTGGTCTCGATCAACATGATCTGAATCACGCCGCCATCGATACCGAGGCGATCCACAGCTTCCTCGTCGAGCCACTCATCGGAGTTGCCGATGCGGTCGTCAGCCTTGGCGAAACGCGTGTACAGCAGGTAGTGCGCACCGGCATCGCGAGCTTCGCCCATGGCCTGATCAAGGCCTTCCGGCGCACGGGCGCGGCGGACCATCGGGAAGTATTCGACGAAGCCCTTGAAGGCCTCTTCAGCCACCACGTTCGGTCGCGGATACGAACCACCCGGCGGTGCGAACGCGCCTTGGGCGATGTAGATAAACGAATCCGGTTGAATGCGGAAGTTGTTCACGCGGCGACTGTCGCTATGATCGAGCAGCCCCGCATCGCTCATCTGATAGCGAGTGCCTTCGGCCATATCGCTGACAGTCATACAGCCGCCAAGCGCCAAAACGGCCAGCAGCAAAACCAGGCTACGCATCCTATTCCTCCAGTGGCCGGTGACGGAAAACCGGCGAATGGCCGTTGGATGCAGCTTTTGCGCCAGTCCTTGAAAATGTGCAGGTATCAAATTTGAAATGACGCCCCAAAGGCCTGAAATGAAGCCTTTGTGGCGAGGGAGCTTGCTCCCGCTCGGCGGCGCAGCCGTCGTGATTTCGGTATCTATGGTGAGCCAGACAGAATCAGGAAGATGGTTTTGGGGTCGCTCCGCAACCCATCGGGGATAAATCCCCTCACCACAATCAGCCGCCGATGATCTTCATGACAGTCGCGCCGCCAGAGAACGCCACTTCCTGCTTGTCGCCCAAGGCTTTGACCAGCAGACGCTGGAGCGCCGGCAAAGCCTGATGACGCGGCTTGTCCAGCAGATCCCCGACATAGTGACGGTTGCTCGACGACAGGCAGCCATGCAGCCAACCGGTCGACGAAAGACGCAGTCGCGAGCAGGTCCGGCAGAACGGCACACTTTCGTTGGCGATCACACCGAAGTTGCCCAAACCGGGAATCGCGTAACGCACGGCGGTGGCGTCCACCGGGGCGTCGGTTTGCGCGTACTCATAGCGCTCGCCGATCAGCTCCAGCAATTGTTGCAGGCTGACGAACTGCTGCAGGAAAGCATTGGAGTCCTTGGCCAGATGGCCCATGCGCATCAGCTCGATGAAACGCAGCTCATAGCCACGCGCCAGACAGTAATCAAGCAGCGGCATCACCTGATCGAGGTTCTGCCCGCGCAACGGCACCATGTTGACCTTGATCTTCATCCCCGCCGCTGCCGCCTGGTCCATGCCATCGAGCACGGTGGCCAGATCGCCGCCACGGGCGATGCTGCGAAACGCATTGGCGTCGAGGGTATCGAGGGACACGTTGATCCGGCGCAAACCGGCATCGACCAGCAGCGGCAGTTTTTTCGCGAGGAGTTGACCGTTGGTGGTCAGGCTGATGTCGTCCAGACCCATCTTGCCGACGGCGGTCATGAACGATTCGAGTTTGGGGCTGACCAGTGGCTCGCCACCGGTAATGCGCAAACGCTCGATGCCAGCGGCTTCGATCAGATACGCCACGCCGCGCGCCATGGCCTCGGCCGACAGTTCATCCTGCGCAGCGACCAGCCGCTTGCCATTGGGCACGCAGTAGGTACACGCGTAATTGCAGGCTGAGGTCAGGCTGATGCGCAAATTGCGAAAACGCCTGCCTTGACGATCAACGATCATGATCACTCCGGCGATGGAAAATCGAGCGGCTAAAACTTGACTCAGAATTCAAGTTTTAGCAAGCCCTATGCCTGAGTATATTCCTGCGGTACTGCGCCATGTAGCGAAATCATGGCGCAATAAGGCCGCTGAATGATTCAGCTGCTCGGCGTTTCCGGATCACGCTTGCGCTTGTTGCCCATGCGCACGCCGATGTCCATCAAGAACTGGAAGAAACCTTCCTGATCTTCCAGCACGTTGCTCCAGAACGGCGAGTGATACAGCGCCACGGCGCCGTGCACCAGCGCCCAGGACGCGCAGTAGTGGAAGTACGGTGGAACATCTTCGAGCTTGCCTTCGCTGATGCGGCCCTTGATCAACAGGGTCAGGCGTTCGAAGTTCGAGGCACGGATCTTGTGCAGCTCCTCGACCATTTCCGGCACCTGATTGCCCTTGACCACCTTCTCTTCGAGGCGGTCGAACAGGCGATAGCGCTGCGGGTCGCGCATGCGGAATTCGAAGTAGGCACGGGACAGCGCTTCCTTGTCCTTATCGACATCGGCCGAATGCAGCAGCTCGTTCAAATCGCGCTCGTAATCGAGCATCAGGCGCAGATAGATCTCGGCCTTGGATTTGAAGTGCTTGTAGATCGTGCCTTTGCCGATACCCACGGCATCAGCAATCATCTCGACGGTGACACTGTCTTCACCTTGGTCGAGGAACAGCTTGAGCGCGGTATCGAGAATTTCTTGCTCGCGGCGACGAAACTCACGGACCTTACGAGGTTCTTTGTGCATAAGAAAAGGTCTGAAGGGTCAAAATTCGAAGCCGCGTATTATGCCTAACTTGCACAAAAATGCACGGATCATCCGACCATATCTGTGTTTCTTGTTCGTTTTGAGAACGTTTTGGGCGCAATGAGAACTCAACTGAAGCGAACGTATTCCAAATTTGTTTAAAAACCCCGACCGGCTAACTGGACTGCACGCCAGACTGATCAATACTTCAACTGTCGGGCGGCATCTCCCCCAAGTGCCGCGCCGATAAAGGTACCAAGGGACCGCGTGCCTTTGTTTTACTCCTAATGGTCTTAACCCGGATTCACCCCCCAGAACCCGGGTTTTTTTTGCCTGCGATTCAAGCTTTTACATGAGCCAACGGGAACAACCGCTTGAAGTTCTCGGTGGTCTGCTGGGCAAAACGCTCGTAGTTTTCCCCACGCAACATCGCCAGAAACTCCGCTACTTCACGTACGTACTGCGGCAGGTTGGGTTTGCCGCGATAAGGGATCGGCGCCAGATACGGCGAATCGGTTTCCACCAGCAGGCGATCCGCCGGGACCTTGCTCGCCACATCACGCAGCGCATCGGCATTGCGGAAAGTGACAATGCCCGACAGGGAAATGTAATAACCCATATCCAGCGCCGCCTTGGCCATGTCCCAGTCTTCCGTGAAGCAGTGCAGCACACCGGCCTGAGGCAAAGCCGCTTCACGCAGCAGTTCGAGGGTATCGGCACGGGCGCCACGGGTGTGGATGATCACCGGTTTGCCGGTCTGTTGCGCCGCTTGCAGGTGCAGACGAAAGGACTCCTGCTGCAGTTCGGCGGCTTCCGGTTCGTAGTGATAGTCCAGACCGGTTTCACCGATCGCCACCACTTTCGGGTGATTGAGTTCGTGCAGCAACCAGTCCAGTGCAGGGGCTGCGCCCGGCTGCACGTCCAGTGGATGCACGCCGACCGAGCAATCAACATCGGCATAACGCTCAGCCAGGGCTTTGACATCGGCGGCGTTGTCGGCGCTGACGCCGATGCACAGAAAGTGCCCTACTCCGCGCTGCCGGGCTGCATCGAGTGCGGCATCCAGCGAGCCGTCGTGGGCGGCGAGGTCGAGGCGATCAAGGTGACAATGGGAATCTACGAGCATAAAAAAGACTGCAACTTACATCGTATGAGTAGGACGGTCGGACTTGAGGGCTCCGGCCAGGTGGGTTTCGATGCGACTGCGGGCGGTGTTGTCGCCATCGTTGAACTGCACGCCGACACCCGCAGCGCGGTTACCTTGCGCACCTTTCGGGGTGATCCAGGCGACTTTGCCGGCCACCGGAATCTTCTCCGCCTCCTCCATGAGGTTCAGCAGCATGAACACCTCGTCGCCCAACTTGTAGCTCTTGTTGGTCGGGATGAACAGGCCACCGTTCTTGATGAACGGCATGTAAGCGGCGTAAAGCACCGACTTGTCCTTGATGGTCAGGGACAGAATGCCGTTGCGCGGCCCGGGGCTTATCGGTTCATTCATGTTGACCTCCACTGCTGATGTTCAGAGTCTAGGTACACATTCCTATCTTTGACCAGGCAATCCCGCCCATTGCACCAGCAATGCTTCCAGCAGCAGCGCCGGATTGAGGTTGGCCTTGCTCAGGACTTTCTGCCGCTGGGCGAGAATCCAGTCCTGAATCTCGAGGACTTTACCCTGCGCACTCTTCTGCGCCAGGTACTGCACGACTTTACGCATGTCAGTCAGACCGAGGCCAGCTTCGTCCTGAGTCAGTTGATAGCGCAGGATCAGGCTCGACCAGTCACAGAACCAGTCGAACAGCCGCAGCATCGGAATGCTCTTCCA
This sequence comes from Pseudomonas sp. NPDC087817, assembly GCF_044742875.1. Lineage (NCBI taxonomy): Bacteria > Pseudomonadati > Pseudomonadota > Gammaproteobacteria > Pseudomonadales > Pseudomonadaceae > Pseudomonas > Pseudomonas sp. NPDC087817. The sequence continues at coordinate 4,478 of NZ_JBIUVJ010000019.1, read as the reverse complement.
CTCCTCGGCCAGTTGCGTCGGCGACTGCTGCTGCTTGAGCAACTTCTTCACCCCTTCAACCACTTGCGCGCGCTGCTCGCGGACGCCCTGGGACTGAAGACTGACCGCCATCAACGGCGAACCGGCGGCCAGCGTCAGCAGTTCGACACGCTCCTCTTCGGAACAATCCGGCAGCGCCTGCGCCAGCCACTGCAGGCTCATCGCCTCACCCGGCAACGGACAGGCCTGCTGCACACAACGGCTCTTGATGGTCGGCAACAAACGGCTTGGCTGGTGGCTGACCAACAGCAGAACGGTATCGCCCGAAGGCTCTTCAAGGCTCTTGAGCAAGGCGTTGGCGGCGTTGATGTTCATCGACTCGACCGGCTCGATCAAGACCACTTTTCGCCCACCCAGTTGCGCGGTCTGCACCACGAAACTGACCAGATCGCGCACCTGATCGACCTTGATGGCCTTGTCGGCCTCTTCCGGTTCGAGGATGTAATTGTCCGGGTGGCTGCCGGCCTTGAGCAGCAGACAGGATTTGCACTCGCCGCATGCCTCGGGTGTCGGGCGCTGGCACAACAGGCTGGCCATCAGTCGCTCGGCCAGCGCGCGTTTACCAATTCCCGCCGGGCCGTGCATCAGATACGCGTGCGCGTGCTGGCTACGTCCGGCCAGTTGCTGCCAGAGACTGTCCTGCCATGGATAGGCCTCAGCCACGGGCCAGCTCCAGCAAGTTCGGGAGCAAGGTATCCAGCGATTGCTGAACCTTGACCAACGGCTGACCGGCATCGATGCGCACATAGCGCGCAGGATCGGCTTCAGCACGCCTGAGGAACGCACTGCGCACCGCTTCGAAAAATGCCCGGCCTTCCAGTTCGAAGCGGTCGAGGCGACCACGAGCACTGGCACGGGCCAGGCCGATTTCCACCGGCAGATCAAAAATCAGTGTGAGGTCCGGTCGCAGATCGCCCTGTACGAAGGCTTCCAGTGCGGCGATACGCTCCAGCGACAAACCACGGCCGCCGCCCTGATAGGCATAGGTCGAATCAGTGAAACGGTCGCAGAGTACGACAGCGCCACGGGCCAGTGCCGGACGAATCACTTCGGCCAGATGCTGGGCGCGTGCGGCGAATACCAGCAACAGCTCGGTGTCCGGGTTCATGACTTCGTCGGCCGGCGCCAGCAGCACGTCGCGAATGCGTTCGGCCAGCGGCGTGCCGCCGGGCTCGCGGGTCAGCACCACTTCGATACCAGCGGCGCGCAGGCGCTCGGCGAGATATTCGCGGTTGGTACTTTTGCCGGCGCCTTCCGGGCCTTCCAGGGTAATAAACAAGCCAGTCACAGGCAGTCCTTAATTCAAAGTCATTGCGCGTTTTGTGGAGCAGCGGCTTCCGGAGTCGGTGCAGACTCCTGCGGCGCAACCTGTGGCAGCGCTTCCGGCGCGGTGTCCGGGGATGCCGCGGGAATTGCTTCATCAGTCGCCGGAGCCGCTTCGGGCGTCGTGACCGGCGCCGGGCTGGAGCGGTAATCCGCACGTCGTTTGAGCTGGAATTCACGCACCGCACTGTTGTGCGCATCCAGATCATCCGAGAACACATGGCTACCGTCGCCGCGTGCGACAAAATACAGGCTGGTGCCTTCCACCGGGTTCAGCGCCGCGTGAATCGCTTCACGCCCGACCATCGCAATCGGCGTCGGCGGCAAACCGGGAATCACATAGGTGTTGTACGGGGTCGGCTCCTTGAGATGAGCGCGGGTCAGTTTGCCGGTGTAGCGATCGCCCAAACCGTAGATCACCGTCGGGTCAGTCTGCAACTGCATCCCCAGCGCCATGCGGCGCACGAAGACCCCGGCAATCTCGCCGCGCTCCTGTGGCACACCGGTTTCTTTCTCGACCAGCGAGGCCATGATCAGCGCTTGATAAGGTTCCTTGTAAGGCGCGTCGACGGAGCGTTTTTCCCACTCCTTGGCCAGCACCTCATCGAGACGATCGAAGGCCTTTTTCAGCAGCTCGGTATCGGAGACCCCGCGCACAAAGCGGTAGGTATCGGGGAAGAAGCGGCCTTCCGGGAACAGGCCCTTGTGGCCAATCTTCGCCATCACGTCGCTGTCGCTCAGACCATTGAGGGTCTGTTCGATTTTCTCGTCTTTCGCCAGCGCGGCGCGCACCTGATGGAAATTCCAGCCCTCGACCAGCGTCAGGCTGTACTGAACCACTTCGCCACGCTTCCACAAGTCGATCAGACCGTTAACGGTCATGCCCGGCTGCATGCGGTATTCGCCGGTATGAATCGGCGTACCGGCGAGATTGAAGCGCCAGTAAATCCGTAGCCAGAACGCGTCCTTGATGACGCCATCGGTTTCGAGCGAAAGGAATGTACGAGTCGGTGTAGAGCCTTTCGGCACATCCAGCAGCTCTTCCTGCGTGATGTTCAGAGGCTGTTCCAGTGCACTGTGAATCTTCCAGGCGCTGGCGCCCAACAGCAGCCCTGCCAGAACCAGTCCGGTTTCCAGCAGCAGCAAAAGTTTACGTCTCACAAATCAGGCATCCAGTAGGGCGCGGGCAATGGTTTGCAGTTTACGGGTGAGCGGGCCAACCGGCCAGCTCAGTGCAGCGTAGGCGCGTACCGGCCAGACGCCATACACGCTGTTACAGACGAAGACTTCATCGGCCCATTGCAGCTGTTCAAGGCTGATGTCGGCCATTTGAGTGGGGATAGCCAATGACTCGGCCTGAAACAATATTTCGGCACGCATCACCCCGGCCACGCCGCAGCGTTTCAGATCAGGGGTAATCAACACACCGTCACGCACCAGGAACAGATTGCTGAATACGCCTTCAATGACCCGACCGGCCTGATCGAGCATCAAGCCTTCGGCATGCTCGCTGTCCTGCCATTCGGCGCGGGCGAGAACCTGTTCAAGGCGATTGAGGTGTTTCAGCCCGGCGAGCAATGGCTGTTTGGACAAGCGCGTGTTGCACGGAAACAGGCGAATGCCTTGTTCAGCATGAACAGCGGGATAAACCACAGGCGGATTGCCTTGCAGAATACGTCGGGCCTGCGCCGCAGGATCGGGCGCATAACCACGCAGGCCGTCGCCACGGGTAAGGATGAGCTTGAGCACGCCCTCGCCCATCGCGGCCGCGTAGTTCAGCAGTTCATGGCGAATCAGCTCGATATCAGTCGTGATGGCCAGACGCGTACAGCCTTCAGCCAAACGTGTCAGGTGTCGATCCAGCAGCACTGGCTGACCGCAATGCACGGCGATGGTCTCGAACAGACCATCGCCGTAAGCCAGGCCGCGATCTTTCAGCGACAGAGCGTCAGCCGGTTGACCGTCGACCCAGCTGTCCATCAGCCCGCGAACCGGCGGAATGCCAAGGTACCGTTGGTACCGCCAAAACCGAAGGAGTTGGACAGCACGACATCGATGTCCATGTTGCGCGCCGTGTGCGGCACGAAATCGAGATCGCAGCCTTCGTCCGGCTCATCAAGGTTGATGGTCGGCGGTGCCACCTGGCTGTTGATCGCCAGCACACTGAAGATCGCCTCGACCGCGCCCGCCGCACCCAGCAGGTGACCGGTCATCGATTTGGTGGAGCTGACCGCCAGTTTGTAGGCGTGCTCACCGAACACCGACTTGATCGCGTTGGCTTCGGCAAGGTCGCCGGCCGGGGTCGAGGTGCCGTGGGCGTTGATGTATTGCACCTGATCAACGTTGATCTTCGCATCACGCAGCGCATTGGTGATGCAGCGTGCAGCACCGGCACCGTCGGCAGGAGGCGAGGTCATGTGGAACGCATCGCCACTGGTGCCGAAACCGATCAACTCGGCGTAGATGGTCGCACCGCGCGCTTTGGCGTGTTCAAGCTCTTCGAGCACCAGTGCCCCGGCGCCGTCGGACAGCACGAAACCGTCACGGCCCTTGTCCCATGGACGGCTGGCGCGGGTTGGCTCGTCGTTGCGTGTCGAAAGTGCACGGGAAGCACCAAAGCCGCCCATGCCCAGACCGCACGCGGCCATTTCGGCACCGCCGGCAATCATCACGTCGGCTTCGTCGTACATGATGTTGCGCGCCGCCATGCCGATGCAGTGCGTACCGGTGGTACACGCCGTGGCGATGGCGTAGTTAGGTCCCTGTGCCCCCAGGTGGATGGACAGGAAACCGGAAATCATATTGATGATCGAGCCTGGCACGAAGAATGGCGAGATTCGACGCGGGCCCGTCTCATGCAGAGTTCGGCTGGTTTCTTCGATGTTGGTCAGACCGCCGATCCCCGAACCCATGGCCACGCCAATGCGTTCACGGTTGGCGTCGGTGACTTCGAGTCCGGCATTGCGCACGGCTTGAAAGCCGGCGGCGAGGCCGTACTGAATGAACAGGTCGAGCTTGCGCGCTTCCTTGACCGACAGGTATTCCTCGACATTGAAGCCCTTTACCGAGCCGCCCCTGGGGGTGGAATAGGCAGACAGGTCGGGGTGTTCGATCAG